>JANPBN010000303.1:0-6992 GCA_031430415.1 Dehalococcoidia bacterium | reverse complement strand
TCCCGAACCGCGAACCCGCACTGCTTGCGGCGTAGGTTAGCGGCTGGGATCGCTGGCTCCGCGGCGAATCTCCTCGATCTCGGCCGGCAATCCCGGATTCTTCGGGTCCGCCCGAGCGGCTGCGTCGAGATAGCCCTCCATGAGGTCAAGCGTGTCGGGCGCGGCGGATGCCACGCGGGCGGCATCGAGATACGTTGCCGCTCCGGCGCCGAAATGGTCGATGCGCTCTCGCAACCGGTCAAGCGCCGACGACCGGGCCGCATCCGGCGGCACACCCCATTGCACAGACGCCTCGTGGGCAGCAGCAACGTCGTCCAGGTAGGTCGCCTGGAGCGGGTTGAGTGTTACGGCAAGTCTCATCCGGTCAATCGACGCCGCCTCATTACGATCGACGGCCACGAGTGCGCGGGCATGGACGTAGTCAGCCGCGACAAGCAACACGGCCGCAACCGCCAGCCCCGCTCCCGCGAGACGGAACGGCGCCGCAAGGATGGCGCCGCGCGGAAACGAGATGCGCGGCAGCACGAACGCCTCGGGAAGCCGCGGCGGCGGCGAGATGCCGGCAAGTGCGCCGAGCAGCGCCATCGCGATGAGGTTCAGACTGCTGTCGGGGATCGAAAACTGTGCCTGTACCGCATATCCTGCCATGGCCGCGGCGAGCGCTACGCCCGCGTTTCGCCGGCGGCCACCGGGAATGCTCACCGCCACGGATGCCACAGCGGCCCAGAGCGCCGCGTACGCCACAAGCGCCGCTCCTCCACCGGCGACCAGCACCATCACGATCTCGCTATGCGGTGATGCGGCAGGCGCCTCGTACGGCGATTGCGAGCCCCGCTCGGCCGAGTGCCTATACGGCCCGTAAGCGACAGCGAACTGGTCAGGCCCCCAACCGAGGAGCGGCCGATCCGCCGCCATCTCGGTCCCACCGCGCCACAGGTCCGCCCGCTCGGACAGTGTCGCCGCCGAGCGCATGCGCGCCGGAACAGCACCAAGCACCCACAGAGTCGCCACCGCCGCGATTGCGATGACACAGGCGGACACCGCGGCCAACAGCTGCCGGCGTGTGACACCGCGCATCACGAACAGCAGCGCGACGGCGACGACCGCGCCAGCGATCGCGCCGAGATACGCGCCGCGCGTGCCCGTGGCGATGAGCATCGCTCCCGCAAGCACTGTTTCAGCGGCAAGGAAGATGCGCTCGCCGCCTCGACGCCGCAGCGCGAGCCAGAGGAGCAGCGGCAGCAGCATCGCCAGGTAGCCGCCGAGCACGAGCGGTTGACCGAGCGTCGAGAACACGCGCCGGCCAAAGCCGATGTCCCACGTCACCGGGTCGGCACCGGCCAGCTGCACGAGCGCGTACCCAAGCACGGGCAACGCGCCAATCGCGAGAAGCGATACGAAGCGATCGAGTGCGCCCACGCCGCGAACGATCGCGCAGGCTACGCAGAACGCGACGATGCCGGGCACGTAGTAGAGCAGTCCGTTGTAATCGGCATACGTCCCGATGACCGAGGCACGCGGGTAATCCGCGGCCGCGGTGGAGAGTGTTAGTACAGCAATGAGGGCGAGCGCCGCCACGACGGGCAGCGGCTGCCGGCGCCATCGCCGCATCGTGAATGGCGCATCGGAGATGCAGATCAGGAGACCAGCGACGAAGAGCGCGAACGCGAACTTCGGCAGGGCGAACTGATCCGTGAGCGGCAGCGCTACCAACACCGGGCAGACTGCCGCTCCTCCGAATAGGATCAGTTCAACGAGACGCCTTCGCGCCGGGAGCCCTAGTACGACGACCGTGATTTGCTTTCGTACGTCGCAATCTCCGCGTAGTACGCGCCGCCAGCGCCGAGGTCGATGTCCCCACCGCCGGTGAAGCCATCGCCCCCGACGAACTGGCCGGTCGCGCTCGCCGTACGGCGGGACGTCGTCGTCATGTACGAAAGGCTCTGCCGCGGCGACTTCACGTGCGAGGAATAGCGCTCGCGCGACGTCACCAGGGCGCCCGTCGCGGCGAACGTGAGATCGACCTCGACCGTCGTCTCCTGGTATCCCGCGCCCTCGGTATAGAACGCGAACGGCACGGTGGCGCGGACTCTGCCTGACGAAAGGTCGCCAGCGATGATGATATCCCCGCTGTTCGTGTAACCGTCGCCGTAGACAGCACCGCCAGCGGTGTATCGCTCGATGTACAGGCTAATGTCATTCGAGACGAACGTCGAGCCGCCTCCACCGCCGCCGCTCGGCTTCTGGCTGTTGCCGCCGCCGGCGCGTCCCGACTTCGCGCGGCCAGAACCGCCCGAACCGCCGCCGCCGGGGTCGTTCGTGTTCTGCGTGTAGACGCTCAGCGAAGCATAGATGTTCCCGTAGTACTCGTCCCCGGTCGACGGGTCGACGTATTCGAACGAGGCATTCAGCGTTCGGCCGTCCGACGTGCTGGTCGACGTGCCAGCCTCAGTGAGCACAATGGGCAGGGCGATCGCCAGCGCCGCGACGAGCAGCGCGGCGACCCCGGTGAGGATACGGTAGAGCATGGACAACCTCCGGACGTATGACGGGGAACCAACCGGCCAGCCGTCCACCGCGGACAAGGGATGTCGCGGCGTGCGGATGTTTGGCTGGCGCGATCATACTCCTATTGAGCGCTTGTCAATGGCCGGAGTTCGTGATCATGCGGTGTTCAGCGGCGCTGCCGCTTCTTCCGACCGTCCGCCCGAGCGTGCCGCCAGCACAATGATCGCGATGCCGCCGATCAGTGCTGCGCCGCCGGTCGCCAGCAGCACAATCGAGATCGGCAAAACCCACGGGATCTTCACTGCCGCGGACGCCTGCACATCGACACCCTTCGTCGCATCCGCGTTCATGATGACGAAGCGATACGATCCGTCTTCGAACTTCCAGTCGAGCGCCTGCTTGCCCGGCCCCGTCTCCGACACGCGCCAGAAGTCCTGACTCGCGGGCGCGGCTGGCACCCTGGTCCCCGGCACGAGGTTTTTGTTCACGTCGAAGCCGCCCACGACGAACCCGTCGAACTCTACGTCCTTGATCGTGTCGTACTCGACGCCAGCGAGGTATCGCTCGACATCGGCCGCGGGCCCGACGCCGATGAATACGTCACCGCCGTTCTCGGTCGGTTCGGCCTCGGCTCGAATGTGGAACTTGCCGATGAGGTCGGCTCCGTCGCCGGTGCCGACGTCGATCTCCGCCGCCTCCGAGACGATGGCGTAGGTCGAGGTATCGAGACGGTCGGTGTCGCTCTCGATCCATCCGTCCGTCCCCGCGACGGCTAGCAGCGTCCCGCCTCCGGCGGCGCATCCGAATCCGATCAGCGCCACGATAACGCCCACGATGATGAGTGCGACTTTCATGCGTCCTCCTTGAACCACGCTTGGCGTGCCTGCAGCGCGGATGTGAATATCATGGCCGACACGCGCGGGCGGCGCATCCCCCAAACGTCCCGTTGGACACGGTACATCTGGCGGCAGTCTCCGGATGCGCGACTAGCGATCGAGTCGCAGTGGGTGCCGTCGCACATCGACGCCGGCGGCGCTGAAATGCACGACGTTGACCGTCTTGGCGAGTTCGGGGCTTCCGGAGTAGTACGCCGCGACCGTGCCATCACCCGCCGGTTGCGGCACGTCCCAGTGGCCGAGTGCGACGTAATCGGCGCCCGTCGCCGCAATCTCGTGGTCGTGGATCAGCCAGCTACGGTGCAGATCACGCTCGTCCCGCACCCAGTGCCCGTGCGCGACGACGATGTGCCATCGCGCCTCTCGCGGCCGAACCGCGGCTAGCGGCGACATGTCGGCGTAATCGTGATGCGGCGCGCCCCAGACATCGAGATCGAGTTCCGGAAACTGCACCGACTCCGGCGCGCTCAGCCCGAGCACGTGGACGTGCGCGAGCGACGCGAACGCAGGCCCGTGGTAGATCGCGTCCGCGGTCGCCGGGTCGTGGTTGCCGGGCAGGATCACGACGTGCATCTGCGCTTCAGCAAGCATGCGGGCGGCATCCGCGACGATCGGCGCCGCGACGCGATTGTTGTCGAAGATGTCGCCGGCGAGGATGAGCGCCTGCGCGTGCGTTTCGTGCGCCGCCTCAAGGACCGCATCGAGTAGCCACAGATGATCGTCTCCACGCCGCCCGCCGCCGATGTGCAGGTCGGACGTGTGCGCGACGATCAGATCGGGCGCCACCGCATCGAGGGCGGCGCCGTTTGCGTGTGCTTCAGCCATCATGCGGCAAGTGTCGCCGTTTCGAAGCTGAGGCAACAGATACCGGCGTCAAACACGAGGACCGCGGCGCTGGTCCGGCTCGGCGCCGCCCGCGAATTTCGGCTTGTATTCCGGGTCCCGCCCCGCCATCTGGTCGCGATGCATCCGGTCGTGGCGATAGTACGAGCGCAGCCACTGCATCGCCGTCAGCCGCCCGAACATCCTGTGCGTCGCGCCGCGATCGTACTGTTCCGGCCCCATCGATTCGATGAGCGCCATCGTCGTCGCCCGCTCCGCGCGTAGCTGCGCCGCCAGCTCCGCGAGGCTGCGATTCTGCGCTTCTGTGAGCGCGATCCCCGGCCGCGGCCCCACGACGCCCGTGACGTCCGGCTCATCCTCGGCGAGCGCACGCTCCACCCAGGCCCGGTACGAGGTCTCCATTTCGGCAAGATGGGCGAGTTGCTGCTTCGGCGACCACTGTCCCTCGCCTTCACCATCCGGCGGTTCGAAGGCGGCTGCTTCGGCCGTCAGCGCCTCCGCCTGGTCGAGGAGGGCGGCGCGTTCGGCCTGCATCTTGTCAAGTAATTCGCGAATCGCCTCGGCAGTTGCCATCACAAACTCCAATCCATCGTCACGAAGCCACCGAATGCGTAATGCCGGGCCGCTTGACGGCGATCAGTGATTGTCAAGCCTAACGGAGAGGATCAGGAATGGCTAAGCGCGTCCTCGATGCTCTCGCCCACGTCACACCGAAGCTTGGCGGCCTTGTGCCGGAAGAGTGCACGCCGGCAGGCGGTAGACCCGCGAGCCGAAAGTACCGCTACAGGTTGCCGTAGAACGTCCCGCTCGTGATCCGTAACCGGGGACCCTAGCCATCCTGCCCGTTCACACTTGACGTACCCCCACGGTCGCGACTCGGCATCGAGTCATCCCTACTCCCCTATGAACTTCAAATAGAGATGGACGGTGTCTCGACACTGCGTGGCCAGTGACTCCACTTCGGCTAGAAAGTCCCGCACCTCCTTGGTTGTTGCAGCATCAGAGAGGATTCTCCAGTCCGTCAAGAAGTCATCCATTTGGAGCGCATTGAACACGGTATCACCGTACGGATCGATGTAGCTCAGGAGCACTCCTTCATCAGCGTGCGCTCGAAGAAGATGATCAAATCCTCGTCCTGCGTAGTTTTCAACAGTTTCGAGTCGAACTCCGAGCTCATCGGCCAACACGACCCTGATCACGGTAGCCCCGGCGGTTCGAAGGACGCCGCTTCGGCCGTCAGCACCTCCGCCTGGGCGAGGAGGGCGGCGCGTTCGGCCTGCATCTTGTCAAGTAATTCGCGAATCGCCTCGGCAGTTGCCATCACAAACTCCAATCCATCGTCACGAAGCCGCCGAATGCGTAATGCCGGGCCGCTTGACGGCGTTCAGTGATTGTCAAGCCTAACGGAGAGGATCAGGAATGGCTAAGCGCGATCCCGAACGAACCAAGAAGATCCGCATCGCTGTCCGCTATCTCATGGAGCGCGGCTGCCTGGAGAAGGGCAATCAGTCCCGGCTGGCCGAGCACTTCCATGTGTCGCGCCAGCGCGTCCATCAGATCGTCGTCGAGGAGCGGCGACGTGCCGGCCTGCTTCCGCAGACGCACGAGGTGCGCCCGATCGTCCATACGTTCGACAGCAACGGCAGCGTCATCGAGTCGCTCACGGCGGCCAGGCAGGAAGTCTAACCAGCCATGGCGAGACGCGATCCCGAGCGCACCCGAAAGATTCGCCTGGCGGTGCGCTATCTGATCACGAACGAACGTCTCGAACAGGGAACCCAGTCACTGCTGGCGCGGCACTTCCAAGTGTCGCGCCAGCGTGTACACCAGATCGTCGTCGAAGAGCGCCAGCGCCGCTCCGCCACGCAGATGTGACGCGCTGACGGATACTGCCGCCAGCCCGAGCGTGGCGTTCACCCGACAGACCTCATATCCACGAATGTAGCGTCGAGGCTCGCCTCGACCGTGCCGCCCCTACAGGCAGCCCGATGTTCGCGCTACGACCGCCTCGTCCGGGGCTGCCGAACATATGCCGACAGCGCGGTCGACTGCCTCCAACCGGAACACAGGCGAGGCGAGCCTCGCCGCTACAGGCTTCTCGCTTCTCGTAGCGCAGCGAAGATCTCGAAGATGCAGCTCCGCTGTACAGCTTCGCTGGGCATCCCACCCCTCACCCCCGAAACCCCAGCCGCTGCGCCGTCGCCATCGCAAACTGATCCGTCATGCCCGAAATGTAGTCGGCGATGCGGCGGACGAGCGGATCGTCGGGCCGGGTGTATTCCGACGCCGCGACCTCGTCCTGGTGCTGCAGGTAGTGCGCCCAGAGGAACTCCATCAGCCGTCGCGCGCGGTCGGCTTCGGCGAGGCGCTCCTCCCACAGGTACACGTTCTCGAACAGGTAGTCGCGCAATTCGTCCGTCGCCGACGCCACCGCGTCGCTCATCGCGATCACCGTGCCCGTCGGCAGCGCGGTTCCCACGCGCGCCGTCGCCGCCGCGTCCCACGACGCATCGACGATGTCGCTCACGAGCGTGTCGATGCGCTCGGCGTGCGTCTCCCCGAGCGTCGCCCGCGCGTGCTTCGGCAGATCCTCGGTGCGCAGCAGGCCCGCGCGCACAGCGTCGGCGATGTCATGGTTCAGGTATGCGACGGAGTCTGACAGCCGCACGATCTGGCCCTCGAGCGTGCCCGCCAGCAGATCGCCCCACTCCTCCGCCGACCAGTAGCGCTCGCCCAGCTCCTCGA
>JANPBN010000302.1:0-3652 GCA_031430415.1 Dehalococcoidia bacterium | reverse complement strand
GACCAGAGACCAGAGACCAGAGACCAGAACGCTACGGGTACACCAGTTCGCGTTCCATGAGGGCGCGGGCGATGACGACGCGTTGGATCTGGCTGGTGCCTTCGACGATCATCAGTTGGCGGGCGTCGCGGTAGTGGCGCTCCAAGGGGTGATCCTGCATGTAGCCCTGGGCGCCAAGCACCTGCATGGCGTCGCTCGAGACCTTGACGGCGGTCTCGGTGGCGAACGCCTTGGCGATAGAGAGGTAGGCGGCGTGCTCGCGACCGAACAAGCCCTGGTCGACACGCCACGCGCCCTGGTAGACGAGCATCCGCGACGCTTCGATCTGGATCGCCATGTCCGCAAACATGAACTGGATCGCCTGCAGTTCGGCGATCGGCTTGCCGAAGGCCTTGCGCTGCCGCGCGAACTCGAGCGCATACGTCATCGCGCCCTCCGCGAGGCCGAGGCCGCGGGCGCCGACGACGGGGCGGCAGGAGTTGAGCGTCATCATCGCGTGAGTGAAGCCGTGGCCCTCCTCGCCGCCGACGAGGTTCTCGCGCGGCACGCGGCAGTCCTCGAAGACGATGTCGGCCGTCGGGACGCCGCGGACGCCCATCTTGCGATCCTGTCCGGCGACGCGGAAGCCGGGGGTATCGGTCGGCACGATGAAGGCGCTGATGCCCTTCGGGCCGGGGGTGCCGTTGGTGCGGGCGAACGCGACGACGTAGTCGGCAACCGTGCCGCCCGAGATGTACATCTTCTCGCCATTAATAATGTAGTCATCGCCATCGCGGACGGCGCGGGACTCGAGCGCGCCCGGGTCGGAGCCGACATTGGGCTCGGTGAGGCAGAATGCGCCCTTCATGCTGCCGCTGGCGATGCCTTCGCCGATCCACTTCTTCTGTCGCTCATCGCCACCGATGATGACGGGCTGCGATGGCAGCGCCGACAGCAGCAGCATCAGCCCGGAGGCGCAGCAGTACTTCGCGACCTCCTCGACGGCGAGCGCGAGGGCGAGCATGCCGGCGCCGGCGCCGCCGTACGCCTGCGGGATCGTGAGGGCGGTGAGGCCGGTGTCCTTGAACGCCTTGAAGATGTCGTGGGGATATTCGCCCGTCTCGTCAAGTTCGGCGGCGCGCGGCGCGACGACTTCTTTCGCGATGCGGCGCGCCGATTCCTGGATCAGGCGGTGTTCTTCGGACAGCTGAAATTCCATGATGGTGCCTCGAATCCAAGAGGAGTGGGTTGTCGACCGATCCTACCGCGCGGCATCGGCGTGCGACAGCGGCCCGCGTCGATGACCGCGGCGCGATGCGTGTCTGGTGAACGGCCGTGACACGGCGTTGTTGCGGCGGCTATATTTTATGTACGCTCTGGGCCGGATCGCGGACATCGCAACGGCCAGGCATCGCATCGTATCGCGGGCGTTGACGGCACAGCACAATCGTCATCGAGATGCGCGGGTTAGGGGTGACTCGCTGAGACTCGTTCGGCTTCGCATGGCAGCCTTTGCTCTCGCCATTCCCGCCCTGCTGGCGGTGTTTTCGGCGTGCATGCTGCCGATTCCACTCGGCGGCGGCGAAGGGCATCCCTGGGGCATGGCATTCGACAGCGCAGGGAACCTCTGGTTCGCCGAGGCTGGTTGCGAGCCACCGTCGTTCTGCGCCGACGATCCGGAGCCCGGGCAGATTGGGTTCCTGGCGGCCGGGACGTTCGAGCCGCGCTTCTACACGTTGCCGGCGATTCCCGAAAACCATCCTCTGTTCGTCGCGGTCGCCCCCGACGGCGCGGTGTGGTTCACGACGCCCCTTAATGCGCGCATTGGCCGCTTCGATCCGGTGACCCAGACGTTCGAGCAGTGGCCCGTGACGAGCGGGAGCGGCCCCTGGCAACTCGCCTTCGGCGGCGACGGCGCGATCTGGTACACGGAGCGCTTCGCTTCGGCGATCGGGCGGTTCGACCCGGTCACGCGCACGCATCGCGACTTCCAGACGCCGACGCGAGGCTCGGAGCCGTACGGGCTCGCCACACGCGGGAACAAGGTCTGGTTCACGGAGAACCAGACAGGAGTCGGGCGGATTGGCGTACTCGACATCGGCGCGAACAACAAGTTCACGGAATACACCATTCGGGCGAACCCGTCGCCGGATCTGACGCCGCACATGATCGCGGTGGACGATGCCGGGATCGTCTGGTGGACCGAGGGCTTTGAGGGGCACATCGGCAAGCTCGTGCCGAACCAGGCGAGCCCCGGGGAATGTGGCAGCAATTCAGGCACCTGTGATGGCGTGACCGAGTACGACATCCCCAAGTCTGCCTGCGGGCGCCGGCACGGTTCCGGGATCGTGATTCGTCCCGGCGCGGGCGAAGTCTGGTTCACCGACTCCCTTTCGGGTGAAGTCGGGCGGCTCAGGGTCGCCACCGGCAAGTTCCAGATGTTCAGGCTGCGGAGTTGTGACGCACACGCTCACGACGGCATGGCGGTCGACTCGCTGGGACGGATCTGGTGGGCGGAAGAGTTCTCGAACGAACTCGTCCGGTTTGCTCCACCACCGTAGGCCCACGAGGCCGCACCGCTGTGCGGTTCTGCCGGGACTCGGGGTGGTTGATGGAGGGAAGTTGGTGGAGCCGAGGGGGCTCGAACCCCTGACCTCAACACTGCCAGTGTTGCGCTCTCCCAATTGAGCTACGGCCCCACACGCGGCGCAGCACCATGCTATCAACCAATCGCCCGAGGTGCCAAACCGCGGGACATCCGCAGACGCCGCGAGCGGGAGCGCGTGTTAGTCTGGTCGGACAATATGGCGACAACAACGGCCCCAACCCGCCCATCGGCGCGCATGCGCCTGCCAGATTCGCTGTCGGTGCTCGCCGAGCGGGATTTCCGCGTGATCTGGCTCGGTCAGGCCGTGTCGATGACGGGCACGTGGATGCAGGCGATTGCACAGGGCCTCGTCGTGCTGGCGCTATGGGACAGCGCCTTCGCGCTCGGCGCGGTGAACTTCGCGAACGCACTGCCGAGCCTCATCGTCATGCTGTTCGGCGGCGTCCTGGCCGATCGCGCGGACAAGCGGCGCATCCTGCTCGTGACGCAGGTCGTGATGATGCTGCTCGCGCTCGGCGTCGGGTTCGCTGTCGTGACGGACACGATCCAGTTCTGGATGGTGATCGTCGCCGCCGTGGCCCTCGGCGTCGCGTTCGGCTACGACATGCCGGCCTACCAGGCGTTTCTGCCGGAGCTCGTGCCGCCCGAACGGATTAGCCAGGTCGTGGCGCTGAACTCGTCGACGTTCCATGGCTCCCGGATGATCGGTCCGGCGCTCGCGGGCGCGGTCATCGCCTCGTTCGGACTGGCGACGGCGTATTTCTTGAATGCCGCCAGCTTCCTCGCGGTGCTCGCGAGCCTGCTGATCGTACGATCGCGCTTCGTGGCGCCGGCGCATGGGGCGCCGAACGTAAGCGCTATCGAGGGGCTGAAGGCCGGCTTCCGGCACGCGCGCGGGCGCCCGAACCTGCGGGTATTGCTGACGCTGACGGCGCTGAACTGCACGTTCCTCTTCCCGAGCATGGCGATTCTGTCACCGTATTACGTCAAGAACGTGCTCCATGAGGGGCCGGGCATGCTGGGCCTGTTCTGGGGGATGTCCGGCGTCGGATCGCTGATCGGCGC
>JANPBN010000301.1:0-1500 GCA_031430415.1 Dehalococcoidia bacterium | reverse complement strand
GCGATCTCGGCCGGATAGTGGATCGTGCCTCGCACCGGGACCGTCGCTTCGCCGCCCGGCCAGCGGACGGTGACGCCCGCATGCAGCATGTAGCCTCGCAGTGCGGCGTGGTCGCGTAGCTCCGCCGAACGCCAGTCGATGCCGATCGTCACGACGAAGCGCCCCGGCTTCGCGCGCGAGGTCGCGACCGTGGCAGTTACGGGCGCGCTCGTCTCGATGGTGATGTTGTAGGGCGCGTTCTGCTCCCACGTCAGCCGCAACTCGCGCGTCGTATCGGCGTTCCAGTTCAGGTTGCCGAACTCGATCGATGCTGCCAGGCCAGCGGGCTTGCCGGGCATCGCGGGTTGTGCCGCCGCACGCCGCTCAGGCGGGTCGCGGCGCGGGAGGCGCGAGGGCGGAGGTGGGGCGGGCATGCGTACTCGCGGCTGCACTGCCGCACTGCCGGGCTGGCCGAAGTGCTGGACGGCCCATCGTACGCGCGCGGCCAGGCGGTCGAATGACGCGAGCTCCAGCGCGAGCGCCTTTCCGGCGCGCTCGGCGAGCACCTTGTCGGCGCTGCTGCTCACGCCCAGGACGTGCCAGGGCTCGCCTTCGTAGTACTCCGCGACGTGCACGTTCGGCTTCGAGCCGCGCTCCTTCAACTCGTCGAACGCGACGTTGACGCGCTGGGCTTCCGCTACGTTGCCGCCGCGGTCGGGGTGATGGATCTCGATCAAGTAGCGATGAGCCGCCTTGATGACGCAGGCGGGGGCGCCGGGCATCAGCGAGAGCGCGCGCCAGTGGTCGGCGTGTTTGTCGGCTGTGGCGCCGGGGCTACGTTGTGCCAAGGGACATCCTTTCCGCCTAGCGATTGTAGCAATCGCGCGGACCCTGCCGGCCCGCCGATACAATGTGCGTCATGGACGCCCACGCACTGCGCACGCTCGAATTCCCGAAGATCCTCGCACGGTTGGCACGGCACGCGTCGTTCTCGGCCGGGAAGGAACGTGCGCTCGCGCTCGTGCCGTCAGCGGAATATCGCGAGGTCGTGCGACTGCAGCGCGAGACGGCGGAGGCGCGGCGCCTGTTGCAGATGAAGCCGCGCACGGGCCTCGGCGGCGCGCACGACGTGCGCCCGCTGTCCGCGAAGGCGGAGCGTGGCGGCGTCCTGCTGCCCGAAGAGTTGCTCAATGTGGCATCCACACTCGAATGCGTCCGCGACCTCAAGTACAGCATCGCGAAGCTGGAGGAGGCGCTGCCGCTTCTGGCGGATGCCGTCAGCGTCGTCGAACCGCTGACTCGCCTGATCGACGAGATCAATCGCAGCATCAACCAGCGCGCAGAGGTGACGGATCAGGCGAGTCCGGCGCTGGCCGCGATCCGGCGCGAGTCGCGGACGCTGCACGATCGCCTGTATCAGCGGCTCCAGGAGATCCTCGGGTCGGCGCTGGGCAAGGGCATCGCGCAAGAGTCGATCGTGACGCTGCGCGATGGCCGCTACGTGATCCCCGTGAAGGCGGA
>JANPBN010000300.1:0-2833 GCA_031430415.1 Dehalococcoidia bacterium | reverse complement strand
GATCCCGCACGCCCGGCTCTCGATCGTTAAGAACACCGACCCCCACGCGTATGTCCCGCTCATCGATGCATTCCTTGGCGTGGACGCCGCCGCGCCGCCTGCGGACAACGCCGCTCCCTCCGGCACAGCGATCATTCTCTTCGCCGACATCGTCGACTCCACGGTGCTGACCGAACGGCTGGGCGACGCCGCATTCCGCAAACGCGCGCGGGAGCTCGACACGTCGATGCGGAGCATCATCGGCGAGGCAGGCGGCACCACCATCGACGCCAAGACGCTAGGCGACGGTATCCTCGCGACGTTCCCCGCTGCATCGCAGGCGATCGAGGCCGCACTCGCATTCGAGCGAGCCGCCGATGCCGCGCAGTTACAGCTGCACATCGGCATCCACGCCGGCGACGTGATCCGCGAAGATGGCAACGTCTTCGGCGGCGCCGTGATCATCGCCTCACGGATCTGCGCGCTGTCGGCACCCGGCGAGGTGCTGGTCTCGCGCACCGTGGCGGATCTCGCGCGGACGAGCGCTGGTGTCGTGTTCGACGACCGCGGCGAGCACACGCTCAAAGGCGTCGCCGAACCCCAGCGCCTGTACGCCGCACGCGGAAAGTAGTTCCCGCCACACCTCAACCGCCACCAGACATCACAGAATCGCCCTTCCGCTCGGCGAGGCTCCGCGCGATACTGCCGTTCGTTATGCCCAAGCGACCGATCCCCGAAGCAACACCCGAAACGCGCGAGTTCTGGGAGGGCGCCCGCCGAGGCGAACTCCGGATTCAACGCTGCCTCGACTGCGGCAAGGCCTACTTCTTCCCGCGGCCGTTCTGCCCGAACTGCTCCTCGCGCAAGGTCGAGTGGTTCACGGCCAGCGGCAAGGGGAAGCTCCATACCTACGTCATCAACCATCGCCCCGCCATGGGTTTCCAGGATGCCGCGCCCTATGTCATCGCGATCGTCGAGTTGGATGAGGGGCCGCGGATGATGACCAACATCATCGGCATCGACCCGACGCCCGAGAACCTGCCGATCGATCTCCCGGTCGAGGTGACGTGGGAGCAGCAGAGCGACGATATCACGCTGCCGTTGTTCCGGCCGATCGGAGCCGCAACATGACGCTACGCATGACGAGCGCCATCGTCGGTGCGTCGGAGACGGACAGCGTCGGCGTCCAGCCGGACAAGTCGGCGCTGCAGCTGCACGCCGAGGGCGCGCTCAACGCGCTCGCCGATGCCGGCATCAGCAAGGATCAAGTCAACGGCGTCCTCTGCGCCGGACAATCGCCCGTCGCGGTCGCCGAGTACCTGGGCATCGTCCCGACGTTCCTCGATGGCACATCGGTCGGCGGCTGTTCGTTTATGATGCACGTCCGCCACGCCGCTGCCGCGCTCCAGGCGGGCCTCTGCGACGTCGCGCTGATCACGCACGGGGAGAGCGGCCGATCTCGCGTCGGAGCGCCGGGCTGGGGCGGATCGCGCCAGATGCCGGGCGCCCAGTTCGAGGAGCCGTACGGCGTCGCAGGACCGCCGACGCGCTTCACGATCCCGATCCTGCGCCACATGCACGAATACGGCACGACGCACGAACAACTGGCGTCCGTCGCCGTCGCCACCCGCCGCTGGGCTGAACGCAACCCGCGCGCCATGATGCGCGACCCGATCACGATCGAGGACGTGCTCGCCTCGCGCATGATCGCGTACCCGGTACACCTCCTTGAGTGCTGCCTCGTCACGGACGGCGGCGGCGCGCTCGTGATGGTGTCGGCCGAGCGCGCGAAGGACTTCCCGAAGAAGCCGGTCTACGTGCTCGGCACCGGCGAGTCGAGCGAGCACTCGATGATCAGCATGATGCACGACTTCACCGAATCCCGCGCGTTCAAGGTCTCCGGCCAGCTCGCGTTCAAGGAGGCAGGGATCGCGCACAAGGACATCGACCACGCGATGTTCTACGACGCCTTCGCGCACACACCGATGTTTGCGCTCGAGGCGCTGGGCTTCGTCGGCAAGGGCGAGAGCGGCCCGTTCTTCGAGGCGATGCGGACGGCGCCGGGTGGCGACTTCCCGCTGAACACGAACGGCGGCGGCCTGAGCTACACGCATACGGGCATGTACGGCATGTTCGCGATCCAGGAGTCCGTCCGGCAACTGCGGGGTGAGGCGGCGGCCCAGATCGAGGGCGTGCGCACGAGCATCGCGCACGGCGTGGGTGGGATGTTCCACGCGGCTGGCACGCTGATCCTGACGAACGACGAGCGGGCGTAGGGTTCACCTCCTGAGCTACACGCGCACTTGTCCCGCGGAGCGGGATCTCCGCGTCGCTGCGACATGTACGGCATGTTCGCGATCCAGGAATCTGTTCGCCAACTGCGTGGTGAGGCGGCGGCCCAGATCGAGGGTGTGCGCACGAGCATCGCGCACGGCGTGGGTGGGATGTTCCACGCGGCTGGCACGCTGATCCTGACGAACGACGAGCGGGCGTAGGCTTCGGGGCCTCACCCGGCCTGCGGCGATCCACAGCCGAATTGCCGACTGAGGGGCCACGACCGCCGTGATTCGCCCTTTGCCGGTGTGATTAGCGCGGCGATTTCGTTCGTTACGTTGAGTGCAGCTTCGGAATTCATTTTGTTCGGTAATTTTCGTGTTTTCTGGCGGATGGGTTCCGCGCGGCCGTGGGCGGTGACGGTGGCCCGTGCGGCACGGTCAGCTTAGGCCGGAGGAGCGCGAAGTCCGAGCGTGTCGTGACGCTCGCGGCGATCTCGCAGCGGCGGGCGGCAATCGGCGCGCCTCTATCGCGACCGACCGCCAGCGGCCTCAGCTCCGTCCGATCATGCGCCGTCGTC
>JANPBN010000299.1:0-11320 GCA_031430415.1 Dehalococcoidia bacterium | reverse complement strand
TCATCCATCGACGTGGCGGCGAAGCCCTTGAGGGCGAAGACCGTCAGGGCCGCGGAGACGATGGAGTCCCGCGTAGCCTGCGATCGCGCTGCCTGAGTCTGTTTCTCTGCCATTGGCTACCTGAGAGAAGCATCGGCAGCGGGGGAGCGCTTCAGGAGCAGCTTGCACCGGAGCGGCGCGTCAAGGACGGAAAATGAGCGTGCAATCTCCTTGACGTGGTAGTTGACAACCCGGCCCTCGAAGGCGTATATAAATACCGACGAGTCGGTATAGTACCGACAAGAGGGCAGTGGAAGGCAACGGGGCAACGCACCAGGCCTCAGCAAGCGAAGGAGTAACCAGATGTTCCGCGTACAGTGGTAAACCCGACCAGCTAGGCCTTTAACGGCGGAAGAGGCTCTCCAATCCATTGGAGGGCCTCTTCTTTGCGTCTGGCACGGTGCGTGGCCCGTTAGGCGGCCTGCCGGGGCGCGGCGGCGGCGTGGTGCTCGGTTTCCTCGTCGTGCTCCTCCCAGCGAATCTCCAGGATGCGCTCCCAAGCCAGCAGGAAGGCCTGGACGCAGCGTGGATCGAACTGGGTGCCGCTGCACTTGATGATCTCCTCGCGGGAAGCCTCGGAGGACAGGGCGCGGCGATAGGGCCGGTCCGATGTCATGGCGTCGAAGGTATCGGCCAGCACGAAGATGCGGGCGCCCAACGGGATCTCGTCGGTGGCGAGGCCGCGCGGGTAGCCCTTGCCATCGAACCGCTCGTGGTGCGCCATGACGATGACGGCCGCGCCCGAGAGGAAGCTGATCTCCCGAATCATGTCGTGCCCGATCTTGGGATGGCGGCGCATGTCGACCCATTCATCCTCGGTCAGCGGGCCGGGCTTGTGGAGAATCGTGTCGGAGACGCCGATCTTGCCGATGTCGTGCAGCAGTCCGCCGCGCTGCATATTGATCCAGTCCTCCGAACCGGGGTCGATGCCCATGTGGAAGGCGATCTCCATCATGTAGCGGGCGACGCGGATCGAATGCCCCTTCGTCTCGCGGTCGCGAGCATCGAGCGCGGAGACGAGGGCCTCAAGCGTACCGTCGTACGTCTCGCGCAGCTGGTCGGCCATGTGCAGGATGTCGCGGTTCGCCTTCTGTAGCTCGCGGTTCTGCTTGTTGATCTCCTCGACGTTCGCGGCTGTCTTGTCGATGTACTGCTTCACCGCGAACCGCATCATCAGTGGCGGCGCGACGAAGGCGAGCAGGCCGATGTATCCGAGGCCATCGTATGCGACAGCGAGGGCCAGACCGAGCAGGCCGAACGTGACGTAGTGCGGCAGGAGCCACTCGAACTTCTCGCGGAAGACCTTGAGGATCGGCTCGCGCGAGGCGAGGCTTACGGCGCCGGCGACGAGGCTGATGTTGAGCAGGTAGTAGACAACGATGGCAGCGAGCGCGATCGGGATGAGCCATCCATCGCGCGTAAGGCCGGGGCCCTGGAAGTCTTGAAGGCCGCGGATGAGCAGGGCGACGCCGACGTTGACGACGACAACAGACCCGATGTTGAACAGGCGCTTGTACCAGGCTCCACCGCCAAGGTCCGTCGCGATAGCGGCGAACGGGCTGACAATCGCGGCGCCGGCCGGCCCGAACAGGAACGCAATAGCAAAGTCGCCGACCATAGCGATCGAGACGGTGGTGTCGCCGTAGATGGGCATGCGGGTACGGCCGAAGGCGACCGCAAGCAGGCCGAGGACGCCGAATCCGAGAAGGTCGTGCCTGTCGAGCTGGGGGGCGAACCACGCTACCGACGCCATACCGACGAGGAAGACCAGGATGACATAAGCGAGCGCCCGCTTCGGAAGCCCCTCAGGCGCAGGTTCCGGTGCCTCGGACACGGGCAAGGCCACGACCTTCCCGATCGAGGCGTCGCCTGGCTTGGTACCTTCGCCTTCGTAGGGCGTGTTCAGCATCTGCCTGCCCGTACCTTCCGAATCTGGCCGAGGCTCCATTCAGTATCGGCCGCAGCGGGGTACGGGAGCAGGGTCAGGCCGCCTCTTCGAGCTGGGCATTCAAATGGCGGCGGAGCGTCGAAAGTATGCGTTTGTGAAGCTGGCAGACCCTCGACTCGGATAGCCCCATCAGCTGGCCGATTTCGTGGAAAGGCTTGGCTTCGGCGTATCGCAGCTTCAGAATGGCGCGATCGCGGGCCGGCAGGCGGTGCATCGCGAGGTCCAGCAGCTCGAGCGAGGCGTTGTGGTCGGCGGCCCGGGCCGGGTCGCCCGACTCATCCTCATCGACCGGATCGAGCGATGGGGCCGTCTCGCCGCCGCGGTCTTGCAGTGCATGTTCGAGCGAGATGAACTTCGAGGCTGTATGGCGCATGATCGTGTAGTACTGCTCGATCGGGATGCCAAGGCGAAACGACACCTCGAGGGGCGTCGGCCAACGACCGAGGGTCGCAGACAACTCCTGGGATGCGGCTTCGACCTCACGGGCGCTCTTGCGCACCGATCGGGGCAGCGGATCCATCTTGCGAATGGCGTCGAGAATGGCGCCGCGGATACGCCGGATCGCGAAGCTGGCGAAGCTGGTGCCGCGTTCTGCGTCGAACGCATCGACGGCCTGGATCAGGCCTTCGATGCCGTAGGCGAGGGCGTCTTCGCGATCCAGTCCGAGTGTCTTCTGATTGTCCGTCGACATCCTACTGACGACGAATGCCACGAGCGGCATGTTCTTCACGATCATGTCTTGGCGAGACTGCGAGCGCATAGCCGTTTCCCCCTTGCCGAACACAGACATGCCGCCGATCCGGATCCGGACGGCGGCATGGTTCGACGCGAGAAAACGGGGACGAACCTACGCGGTTCGTTGCGTCTTCGGCAGCCCGGCTGTCCACTTGCGGGGGTGGACCCGTAGCTTTGCGTCGCCGCCTCTCGGCGGGTTTGCCGTTTCGGACTCAGACCATAGGCCGCGCCCTCCGTGGCGGTTGTTCGCGGGTTCCCTCCGGCGATTCCTCAAGACCTACAACGCGGGCATGGGCGATTCGTTTCACCCCGCACGGGTCAAAATGACGCGAATCTCGATTTTGGCCGCTTGTCAATGCCCAGTAGCAATGCAGGCGCATCTGATGCATACTATGGCGAATGCGACCGCCCAGCGTGGCCGATAACAGAGAGTGGCGATCATGGCACGAACATCTTTGGATCGATTCGAGCAGCGCAAGCTGACCCGGGCCAAGCTCATCGATGCGGCGCTCAAGCTGTTTTCGACGAGTGGGTATGAACACGCCACCGTCGATGACATCTCGCAAGAGGCGGGTTACTCGAAGGGCGCCTACTACTTCCACTTCTCCACCAAGGACGACATCTTGATGGAGCTACTGCGGATGTGGACGGAGAACCGCACGGCGATTCTCAAGGCCGGGCCCGATGCGGATGGCGATATTCGCACGATGCTCGAAGCATTCTTTTCCTACGCCGAGACGCCGCAATGGCCGGCTGTGCTACTGGAGTTCTGGGCGCAGGCGGTGCGAAACACGAACGTCAGTGGCAAACTGAGCACCGCGTACGCCGTGTGGCGAAAGTCCGTCGGCGAGCACTTTACCGAGGCGGCGACGAACGGCGACTTGCGTGTGACATCGGCCGAGGACGCGGCGGCGGTCGTACTCGCGGCGCACGATGGCTTCGCGGTCCAGGTGGCGATCGGTTCGCCGGGCGGCCGCGCGATGACGGCGGCGGAATTGGTCAATTCAATCCTTGCCCCGCTCGAGACGGCAGCTGCCGGTGAAGAACGCCGGGCAACCGCGATCTAGCAATCCCTGTTGGGCATCGTGTGATACGCCAGCCCCTCCGGTATCGTGTCGGCACCGGCATGGTAACGACGGAGGCGGGACGTGCACGCACTCATACTCGCGCCGTTTTCGGCACGATATCTCGCGCGGCTGCGCCGTGACATCGAGGTGTCGTACGAGAGTTGGCTCGACACCAATCGCCTGCAGGACCCGGATGAACTCGCGCAGCGCATCGTCGGCGAGCGCGTGGACGTGCTCGTCGTCGAAGCGGACTTCGTGTTCGAGGAGATCTTCGAAGGCGCGCCGAACCTGCGTATGGTCGGTGTCTGCCGAAACGCGCTCAACCAGATCGACGTAGACAGTGCGACGGAGCACGGCGTGGCGGTCACGCACGCCCCCGGACGTAACACCGCCGCCGTCGCAGAAATGACACTGGGGCTGATGCTGGCGCTCGCACGACGTATTCCGCAGGCGCACGGCACGATCGCCGGCGCCGGATGGCGCGATCCTTCGCTCGGCTATCGCCGGTTCCGCGGGCGCGAGATCGGCGGTGCCGATGTCGGCGTCATCGGATTCGGCCAGATCGGGCGGGCAGTGGCGCGACTTTGCATCGCGCTTGGAGCGCGGGTGCGGGCATACGACCCCTTCGTACCGGAGCGGCAAATGCGGGCCATCGGCGTCGCGCAGGCGACGCTTGAGGAAATTGCACGGAAGTCCGACTTCGTGACGCTGCACGTAGCGGACACGCCGGAAACACACGGCATGATCGATGACGGGTTCCTGGGGCGGATGAGGCCGGGCGCGTTCGTTGTGAATACGAGCACGGGCGCGGCGATCGACACGGCGGCGCTGGTTGCGGCGCTCGAGTCTGGCGCGCTGGGCGGGGCGGCGCTCGATGTCTTCGAAGGTCAGCCCCAGCCGGTATCGAGTCCGCTGATGGCGGCGCCGAACCTGCTCATGACGCCGCATGTCGGCGGCGCGACGATGGAGACGGTCGAGCGTCACTCTCGCATGCTTTCTGGCGAGATCGAGCGGCTGCGGACGGGCAAGCCGCTGCGGTACGTCGTGAATCCTGATTACGTGCTGGTCCAGCGTGGCAGCTGACGCCATCCTCGTGGTCGACGCCGGTACGAGTGCACTCCGAACGGTGCTCGTCGAGCTTGACGGCAGCGCCCGCACGCTGGCATCCATCCCGTGGCCGATGTTCACGCCCGAGGATGCCGCGCCGTACGGCCGCGAGTACGACTCGGCGACGGTCGGAGACGCACTCGCCACGGCCTTGGAAGCGGCGGCGCCCGTACGCAACCGCATCGCGGCCATTGCGTTCACCGGCCAGCGTGAAGGTCTCGCGTTCTCCTCGAAGCTCGACGCGGTGTGCATCTCGCCGAATGTCGACGCGCGTGCATCGGCGGAGGGCATTGCGATCGATGCGAGGATGGGCGATGTCGTGTACGCGGCGACGGGCCACCAACCGTCACTAATGCAGGCGCCGGCGAAGTGGCACTGGCTGCAAACGCATCGCCCGGATAGCGCGGGGAGCGTGACGGCCGTGCTGCCGTTGGCCGACTGGCTCGCGTGTGGGCTTAGGCGCGAGTTGCGCATGTCGCGCTCGTTGGCGATCGAGAACGGGCTGGCTCCGCTTGTCGGCGTATTGCCAGACGATCCATACGCAGAAGTCCAAGAGATGACACCGCCGATCGTCGCCGATGGCAGCATCGTTGGCGTGGCCGCGAGCAGCGCGTTCCGGGGGATACCACTGGTACTTGCCGGCGCAGATACACAGTGCGCGCTGGTCGGCATGGGCGTCGTTTCGGTTGGTGAGGTCGGCGTGCCTGCGGGATGGAGCGCGCCGCTGCAAATCGTGCTGGATACGCCGTTGCTTGATAGGGAGCGTCGCACCTGGACGGGTGTGCATGTTGTGCCGGAGCGCTACGTGCTGGAGTCGAACGCCGGTGAGACCGGGCGCGCGTGGGCGTGGATCCGAGAGATGATGGGATTGACCGACGCCGAGGCGGATGCGCTCGTGGCGGCGTCGCCCGTTGGGTCGAACGATGTGATGGCCGTCATCGGGCCGCGGGTCATGCGAGCGCATGCCATGAGCGCGGGCGTTGGCGCGCTGACGATGCCGCTGCCCTTCGTGATGGCGCCGCCGTCTCGCGGCGACGTGCTGCGTTCGGTTCTGGAAACGACGGCGTACGCGATCCGCGCGAATCTGGACCAACTGGAGGCCGTGAGCGGCAGGGCTGCACCAACACTGACGGTCGGCGGCGGCATGTCTCGCGGTCCGCTGCCGGGGATTCTCGCGCAGGTGCTGGGCAGGCCCGTCGAGGTGGCGCGGTCGCCCGAGACGTCGGCCGTCGGGGCCGCGGTGCTGGCGTCGGTCGCGGTCGGACTGCACGCATCGCTCGAGGAGGCGGTGGCGGCGATGACGGGTCGGCGGTTGCGAAAACCGCATGATGCGTCCGTGTCGGCAGAGTACGACGACCTGTATGATCGCTGGTGCGCGATGGCCGACGCGTTCGAATCGGGGACGATGTGAATGAGACGTACGAGCGTGAGCGTGCGGAAGTCCTGGAAGCTGTGCGCCGAATCGTCGCGGTGGGCCTCGTGTCGGGAGCAAGCGGCAATGTGAGCCGGCGCATTCGCCGTGACGATGGCGACCTGATCGCCGTAACTGCGAGCCGGGTTCCGTACGCGCGGTTCACGCTGGACGATGTCGTCGTCGTGGATTTCGCCGTCGATCCGGTGTGGGGCGATGGCATCCCTTCGAGCGAGTCGCTTGCTCACGTGGCGGTGTATCGATCGCGGAACGATGTCGGGGCCGTGATCCACACGCATTCGGTGTACGCCAGCGCGTTTGCGGTGGCAGGACAACCGATCCCGGCGATCCTCGATGAGCAGGTCGTGGCAATCGGGGGTGCGGTGGAGGTTGCGGAGTACGGCGCATCGGCGAGCGAGGAGCTGGCGGACAATGCGGTCGCCGCGCTCGGAGATCGGGCGGCGGTTCTCCTCCGGCATCACGGTGCGCTGGGTGTCGGCGCCGATCTCGAAGAGGCGGTTGCGGTGATGGAGTTGGTGGAACGATTGGCGCAGGTCCGGACGCTCACGGTCACGCTCGGCGCGCCGCACGAGCTACCGGGCGTTGTCGTCGCGCAGGAACAACAGATCTACCGGATGATGAAAGGGTTTCGATAATCATGCAGGTGCCCGCGTTTCTTCTTCGCAGGCTGTACGTGAAGGGTAGTGTCCGTAACATCGAAGGCGGATGGGAGTTCGATCTCAAGAATTCGCTCGGCTCCGGGTACGCCGAGCAGGTGCTGCCGTTGACCATCGACGGCGCGGAGGTGCCGATCGCGCACGCGCGCTTCACCGTCGATGGCGAAATCGTGCGGTTTGCCGATGTGTCGTCCGAACGCCCGATCACGCTGGGGATGAACAAGATCGTGACGATCGGGGTCGATGGCGCGGGCGCGTTGCCGGCTGGCAAGCACAAGATCGGCATCGGCTTCATGGTGACGGGCATGGGAAAGATGCAGTTCGATGTCACCGACGCGATCGGCGGCGGCGTCATGACGGACGACGATGACGAAGCCTGAGCCGCCGCCCGAGGTCGTACCGGTCGACTTCATCGAGCGTTGGCGTCAGATCGTCGATCGGCGCCGCGTCCAGATGGAGACGGCATACGCGGCTTCTGGCATCGAAAACGCTGACTATTGGGGCAAGCGCGCGAAGAATTATCGCCAGGCACTGCATGGCGGGACGGAGCGCGATCCGCTGCTCCTCCGCCTATTAGGCGATGTCGACGCGACAACCACGGTGCTCGATGTTGGCGCTGGCACGGGGCGACACACGGTTGCGCTCGCGCCGCATGTCGCACATGTCACGGCAGTCGATCCCTCTGCGGCGATGCTTGGGTACTTGCGGGAGGACCTCGCGGAGCACGGCATCACGAACGTCACGACGGTCGATGGCGACTGGATGGGCGTCGACGTCCCGCAAGCTGATGTCGTCTTCTGTTCGCACGTCCTGTACCCGATTGCGGACGTTGTCCCGTTCGTGCGCAAGCTCGAAGCGGCCGCGACAAGACGCGTGTACGTGTACCTTCGCATCGATCTGCTCGCGACGGACTTCGGGCTCTGGAGTGACTTCTGGAGTGTTCCGTTGCAGGGGCAACCGACGGCGCTCGACTTGTTCGGAGCACTCACGCAGGCGGGCATCATGCCGGACGTTGAGGTGGTCGAGCACCGCTTCACGTGGACGTTCCACTCGCTCGACGAGGCGGTCCCGCAGGTGCGCAACAGTCTCTGCCTGCGCGAGGACGACACTTCCGCGACTGAGCGTGTGCGTTCGTTGCTCGCCGAACGGATGGTCGCGTGGCCGGATGGCCGTATTGGGCCAGCGATCAATGCTGCGCGCTCGGCGATTCTTTCATGGACACCACCGTCGCTGGCGTGAGCGCCCGGTCAGTCGCGTGTCGAGGCGAGCCAGTCCAGCAGGAGGGGTCCCAACAGTTCGGGCTTGTCCGTCGGCACCGAGTGGCCGGAGGTCGTTATTTCGGTGACGGTTGCCTCGCCGCCGATGGCGGCGGCCATGTCGGCCGCGGTTGTCGGCGTCAGGTAGGCGTTGAGTCCGGCGCGGACGATCAGCGTCGGCGCTGTGATCTCCGGAAGGCGCGCCCAAAGGTCGGCTGGCTCCCAGTCTCGCTGCGCATGCGGGTCGTGCTTCAGCCGCAGTGTTCCGTCGGGCAGCGTGCGGAGGTTGTGGTGCGTCCGGTAGCGCAGGTTGTCGTCGGGCGCGGTCGCGTTGTCCTTGCGAGCGTCCGCGAAGGCCTCGTCGAGATCCGAGTACGCGCGATGCCCGTCTCGCACGAGTTGACTTCCTTCGGCGTACGCCGTCGTTTCGTGCCAGTTCAGTTTTGGTGGGATGTCGATGACGCAGAGCCGCGTCACTTGCGCAGGGTACGCCGCGGCGTACGCCAGCGCGCTGTGGCCGCCCATAGACAGCGCCACGAGGATGAATGGTTCGAGCCGCCAGTGGTGGACGAGCGCGGCGAGATCCGCGACGTAGTCCTCGGTGCGATAGGTGTCGGCGCGGTCGCTTTCGCCGTGGCCGCGCTGATCCGGGACGAAGAGGTGGTAGCGTTCCGCGAGGATGGGCGCCATGTGATCCCATATGCGAGCGTGGCCGGTCAGTCCGTGCAGAAGCACCATCGGCGCTCCGGCTGTATCGCCCCATTCGAGGTAATGGATGTTGAGGCCGTTCGCCTGCACCCGATGCTCCGTCGCCGTGTGCGCCACGTCTCGCATGCCTCGACATCCTCCTTCCAAGCCTCTGGAGGATGGCCCAGAAGCGGCCAAACGTCAACAGTCGAGAAGGCAACCGCTTCGACCCAGGCGCGGTTCGGGCGTACAATACCCGCTTCGAGCAGGATTTTCAGAACGGAGACCGAATGCTCACGCCGCTGGACGACTATCTGATTCACCAGACACCCGAGACGCTTGATCGCGTCGTCACGAGCGACCGGAACTTCTACGACCGTTACTACTTCAACGCCCACTCGCTCGATGGCAGCGCGTTCCTCGTGCTCGCGCTCGGGGTCTATCCGAACATCGGCGTGATTGATGCGTTTGCCACGGTGGTGATCGATGACAAGACGCAGTACATCGTCCGGGCGTCGCGGGCGCTGGGGTCGAACCGGATGGAGACGACCGTCGGCCCGATCGGCGTAGAAGTCATCGAGGGGCTGCGGAAGTTCCGGATTTGGGCGGACGACAACCCGCACGGCCTCACATTCGACCTGACGTTCGAGGGAGTGACATTCCCGTGCGAGGAGCCGCACTTCTTCCGGCGCACGGGGAATCGCGTGATGATGGATTACACGCGGTTGACGCAGAACGGACGTTGGAGCGGTTCGCTCACCGCCGGAGGCCGCACGTTTGATGTACGTCCTGACGCGTGGTGGGGCGCGCGAGATCACTCGTGGGGCGTGCGGCCGGTCGGCGGCGGTGAACCGCCGTCAGCGCCGGCGCCGGGAACGTCGCAGTTCGGCTTCTTCTGGCTTTGGACGCCCGTCCAGTTTCCGAACCAATGCATGATGTACACGTGCAGCGAGGACCCCGACGGCTCCCGTTGGCATGCAGGGGCGGAGGTACTTCATCCGTACGCTGCGAATCTCGAACCTGAGCATCTGGCGGTCGTGGGGCACGACCTGGTGTTGCGGCCGGGGACGCGCACGTTCGAGCGCGGCACGCTGCTGATGGCGCGTCGTGATGGCACGCCCGTGACGATGACGCTGGAGCCAAAGTCGACGCTGTACATGGCGGGCGCGGGCTACGCGTACTACGGAGGCTGGCGGCACGGCCAGTACCACGGTCCGCTCGCCGTCGAAGGCGAGACGTGGGATCTCACGGACCCGGCCGTAACGGCGAAGATCCAGGGCCAGACGGAGACAGTCTGCGATTACACGGTCGAAGGTCTGGGTGACGTGGGCACCGGGCACGGAATCCTGGAGTTCCTGCTTCTGGGCTCGTACGAGCCGTACGGCTTCAAAGCGTGGAACGACATGGCGCCCGCGCGGTAGCTCACGACGTGGCGCGGTAGCAACGGCGAAGGGCGGCCCGCGGGCCGCCCTTCGTCTCGATCCTCCGGCAGTGCGCCGGAGCCGGCGGTGTGGCCGCTTACGGTGGGCCGACTCGCCGGACATAAGGCGAGTCCGAGTCTTATCGGGCGATCCTAAGCTTCTAAACGACCGAATGTCAATGGCAAAACAGGTACATCTTGTACCTGTCTGTCGACGACGTTGGAAGAGGTGACACGAGGCGGGTACGTTCGCTCGGCGAATCCTTACCATCGTATGCCGGAGGTGATGCGATGGAATCGGATGCGGAGTTGGTACTCACCGGAATGGCTGCGGCGCCGCTGATCATGGCGCTCGTCGCGGCGACGGGAGCGCTCGTGCCGTGGCTCCCGCGGCGGGTGTATCCGGCTGTGGCGGTGACGTACGGGGTGGCGTGGCAGTCGGCCGCGGCCGGCGTGCTCGGCGCATGGTCGCCGGCGGCGCCGTTGGCGGGAGTCGTGATCGGACTTGCGGCCAGCGGACTCTACAGTGGCGCCGTCAGCCCTGCCCTCGGCAGCTGGAGGTCCGGGCGATGAGGCTCCTCGGATGGTGCCACAATGGCTACCACAATTTGCCTCCGAACGAGGTTCTCCGGCGCGCACATTTGGCGGGTGTTGGTGCGGTCATCGTCAAGTATGGCGACCCAGTATTCGAACGCGCGCTGACCGCTGCGGGTATGGCGTGGGGTGTCGAGCGCTTCGCGTATGCGGCCGACGCGGCCGGCGAGGGGCGGATGCTCGCTGATGCGGTCGACGCTGGCGCCGCGTTTGCCGTGGCGAACTGCGAGCCGAACGACGGAGGCGGATGGGGCGATCCTGGATCCGCGACCGCGATCCATCTGCTGATCGACACGTTCCGGCGGCGACATCCACAAGTGGCGCTGTACATCTGCGCAGACCTGCGACGCGGACGCAGCCTCGACGTGCCGTTTGTGCG
>JANPBN010000298.1:0-2118 GCA_031430415.1 Dehalococcoidia bacterium | reverse complement strand
TCCCGGCCACGTAGTCGCGCACGTCACGTGTACGCGCGACGATGTATCTCACACACGCGACACGTCATCGAGCCGGTGGTCGGCACCACAGGCAACAGGAGCCCTGATGGCACAACTGGCGCGGAACCCCCGGCTGATCCTGGCCGCACAGGCGATACGCGCGCTGGCGTACGGCTTCAGTGCGGTGCTGCTGGGGGTGACACTCAACGAACGGAACTGGTCGAGCGTGGAGGCCGGCCTGCTTCTCACCGCCATCGTGGCCGGCTCGGCGCTCATGTCGGTGCTGGTCGGGACGTTCGGCGACCGCATCGGGCGGCGGCGGGCCTACGGCCTGCTGTACGCGGGGCTCGCACCGGCGGGCATCGTATTCGCGTTGTCGGACTCGCTTCCCATGCTGATCGCGGTAGCGATGGTCGGCACGCTGTCGACCGATGTCATCGAGTCCGGACCATTCACCTCGCTGGAGCAGGCGATGCTCGCATCGTCCGAAGACGCGAAGGGGCGGACGCGGCTGTTTAGCCTCTACAACGCGGTCGCGGCGATCGCCGGGTCGCTCGGGGCGCTGCTCGCGTTCGTGCCACGACTGCTCGGTGATGTCTGGAGCAACGCGCCATCGGATCAGCGTTACTTCCTGGCGTTCGTGCTGATTGGAGCGCTGGGGCTCGCGCTGGCGCGGACGCTCGACGACGGGGTCGAGCAGCCGAGCGGCACACCGAGGGCGCCGCTCGTGGAATCGCGCGGCGCTGTGACGAAGTTGGCGGCGCTGTTCGCCGTCGACTCGTTCGCGGGCGGCTTTGTGATCCAGAGCTTCATCGCGTACTGGTTTGGCAGGGAGTTCGATCTGTCACTTCAGGGCGTCGGGGTGCTCTTCTTCTTCGTCGGATTGCTGCAGGCGGCGTCGTTCCTGGCGGCAAGCCCGATTGCGGAGCGCTTCGGGCTCCTGAATACGATGGTGTTCACGCACATTCCTTCGAACCTGCTGCTGATGTGCATCCCGCTGGCGCCGACGTTGACCGTCGCGATCGCGTTCCTCCTCGCGCGGCAAGCGTTGAGCCAGATGGACGTGCCGACGCGGCAGGCGTTCCTCGCGAATCTTGTGCCGCCGGGCGAACGGACCGCGGCGGCGGCGTACACGAACAGCGCGCGCTATGCAGTGCGGCCGTTCGGGCCACTGCTCGCGGGTGCGGCGCAACAGGTCGCCGTGGGCCTGCCGTTCTTCGTCGCGGGCGGTCTGAAGATTGCCTACGACGTGACGATCTGGAACGCGTTCCGCAACGTCGCATTGGAGGGTGACGCCGATCCGGCAGTCGCCGTCGATTCCGGCGAGCCACCGGCATGACGGATCTGTACCCGCCCATCGATCCCTACGAACGCGGCATGCTTGATTGCGGCGACGGCAATCAGATCTACTGGGAGGCGTGCGGCGCTGCGGACGGGAAGCCGGCAGTCGTGCTGCACGGCGGCCCGGGGTCGAGTTGCACGCCATGGCACAGGCGACTGTTCGATCCGGCCGCCTACCGAATCGTGCTGTTCGATCAACGCGGCTGCGGACGGAGCACTCCGCACGCAAGCACGCTCGGCACGTCGCTCGCGCACAACGACACGGCACATCTGCTCGGCGACATCGAGCGTCTGCGGCAACGGCTCTGCATCGAGCGCTGGCTCTTGCTGGGCGGATCATGGGGTAGCGCGCTGGCGCTGGCGTACGCGGAGCAGCATCGAGCGCGCGTGTCGGAGCTGGTGCTGTTCGGCGTTACGACGGGGCGGCGGGAGGAGTTCGACTGGCTGTTCCGAGGTGGCATCGCGCGGCTGTTTCCGGAGCAGTGGGAGCGGCTGTGCGCTGCCCTGCCGCCCGGTGAACCGGGTCGCGACGTTATCGAGTCGTACGACCGGCTGCTCAACGACGCCGATATCGCGGTACGACGGCGCGCCGCCGAGGCGTGGTGCCTGTGGGAGTCAGCGACGCCGGACTGGCCTCCGGCGCCGGGCCTCGCCGTCCGATTCCGTGATCCGGATTACGCGCTCGCGTTCGCGCGCATCGTCGTGCACTACGTCCGGCACGACGCATGGCTCGGCGACGACCGCCTGCTTCGAGATGCGGCGATGCTCGCCGAGATC
>JANPBN010000297.1:0-1755 GCA_031430415.1 Dehalococcoidia bacterium | reverse complement strand
TGGCACGAGGGGCACGCAGATGTCGTCGACGTGGAGGTCGCGGAACGCCGGCGAGTCGTGACTATCGACTCCGGCGAAGACGGCGCCGGGCTGGAGGACACGCGCGGCTTCGGCGAACAAGCGGTCCTGTTCGGCGACCGTGGGCACGTGATGAAGCATCGTGAACGAGAGAGCGGCGGAGAAGCGGCCATCCGGGAACGGGAGTGACGTCGCATCGGCGTTGACGACTTCGACATTGGTGCCGGCGAGCCGCGCCGTCAGCTCGGCCGCGAGCTGCTCATCGATCTCGACGGCGGTGAGCCGCGAGGTCATGTGGCGCAGGAGGTCGGTGGTGCGACCGGGGCCGGGGCCGATCTCGAGGACGTCGTCACCAAGGTCGACGTTCTTGAGCGCCCCGGGAATGATGTAGTTTTTGCAGGCATTCGCCCATTCATCGCTAGAGCAGAAGACGAGATGCGCCTTGTTCATCGGAACCTCCGTATCAGCGCGAGTCGATGTGATGGTAGCGCGATGCGGGGGACGGTGGCACGGCCCGCATCAGCCCCGCAGTACGCGCCGCTAGCGAGAGGCGGCGAAGGCGACACGCGCCGCTTCGATCGTGCGGTCGAGGTCGCGCTGCTGGTGCGCCATCCCAACGAACAGGGCTTCGAACTGCGCGGGCGGAAGGTACACACCCGCGTCGAGCATCGACGTGAAGTAGCGGCCGTAGCGGGCGGTGTCGGAGCGCTTGGCCTCGGCGTAATCGCGCGGCGCGGCCTCGCTGAAGAAGACGGTCATCATCGAGCCGATCTGCGTTACGGTAACGGCGGCCTCCGCGGCGCGCGCGGCGGCGCGGAAGCCTTCGGCGAGCGTGGCGCCCATCGCATCGAGCGTGCGATAGACGTCGGGGTTCGAGAGCATGCGCAGCGTCGTGATGCCGGCGGCCATGGCCATGGGATTGCCGGAGAGTGTGCCTGCCTGGTAGACGGGGCCGACGGGCGCGACCGTGGCCATGATGTCGGCGCGGCCACCGTAGGCGCCGACGGGCAGGCCGCCGCCGATGATCTTGCCGAGGCACGTCATGTCCGGCACGACGCCGAAGTAGATCTGCGCGCCACCATATGCGAGACGGAAGCCGGTGATCACCTCATCGAACACGAGCAGTGCGCCCTCGCGCGTCGTGATCTCGCGGAGGAATTGCAGAAAGCCGGGCTCGGGCAGCACGACCCCCATGTTCGCGGGCACGGGCTCGGCGATGATCGCGGCGATTGCTCCGGGATGGGCGGCGAACAGGCGCTCGACGGCCTCGCGATCGTTCCACGGAGCGATGAGCGTCTCGGCGGTGAAGGACGCGGGCACGCCGGCGCTGTCGGGCAGGCCGAGCGTGGCGAGGCCGGAGCCGGCCTTCGCGAGCAGCCCATCGGAGTGGCCGTGGTAGCAGCCCTCGAACTTCAGCACCTTGTCCCGCGAGGTGAACGCGCGCGCGACGCGGAGCGCTGACATCGTCGCCTCGGTGCCGGAGTTGACGAACCGCACGCGCTCGATCGATGGGACGGCGTCGCAGACCATGCGCGCGAGTTCGACTTCGAGTTCGGTCGTCGCGCCGAAGCTCGTGCCGCGCTCGGCGGCGCGCTGGAGCACCTCGACGACGACGGGATGTGCGTGCCCGAGGATCAGCGGCCCCCACGACGCGACGTAGTCGATGTACTCGTTGCCATCGATATCGTGGATGTGTGCGCCCTTGCCGTACGCCATGATCGGCGGGTCGCCGCCTAC
>JANPBN010000296.1:0-5219 GCA_031430415.1 Dehalococcoidia bacterium | reverse complement strand
GTGCGCTCGAAGATGAGTTCGCGCCCGTCCTCGGGATCCATCTGCTCGCCGGTACGTACGAATCCGAGCGATGCCGCCAGCGCCAGCGAAGGGGCGTTGTGTTCGCCGATCGATAGCCGGAAGCGGGCGATCGCGTGCTCTCGCAGCGCCCACGCCATCATCGCGCCGATCGCCTCGCGGGCGAAACCGCGTCGACGGTGGCGCTCGAGGATCTCGTACCCCAACTCCAGGACGCCGTCCTCCGGCGGTCCATGAAAGCCGATTCGTCCGATCATCAGGCGAGTGTCGCGCAGCACGACGGCGCGCAGCAGCCACGGCTGCCAGCCCGGATGAGCGCGGAGATCGTCGCGCCGTCTACCGAATGAGCGGAGATAACCGCCGGTCGTCAGCGCGGGAATCGCGAATCCCGCCATCGTCGCTGCCGTGGCGAACTCGCTTGTCGCGAGCGCGTCGAGTAGCGGCTCATCAAGCGAGATCAGGTCCGTGCGCTCGGTCGCAATCGCTGGGACGGGCTGATCTGTCATGCCAGCCGCTGTGCGTCGATCCGCGCCAGCGTTTCAGGGTCGCCGGGCGCCATGCCGAGCGGCGCGACGCGCGGCACGAGGTCTGCGAAGCCCGGGTTTCGCGCGAACACGGCACGGAACAATGGCATCGCGTCGGGTTCGCGGCCAGCGCGCACGAGCGCCAGCGCTGCCCAGAATCGCAGTTCCTCGTTCTCCGGCGCCAGCGTGCTCGCCTCGCCGTACCGGTCGATTGCCTTATCGATGTCGCCGGCTGCAAGCGCAACGTCGCCGAGGCTGTTCACTTCGTACGCCCGGTGCAGGCGCAGTAGCCGCCGCAACTCATCGATCGGTGCCGGATGATCCTCGACGCGCAACTCGACGATCTTCATCCACGCTGGCTCGCTTCGGTCGCCGCTGACGATCAGGATCGCCGCCGACTGCTGCCCGCGGATGTCGCCGCCGGCGGCCTGTCCGGCCGACAGCGCCGCGAGCAGGCGCTCCGCGAACGATCCGGTGGCGGCGACGTACGCGTCGTGCATTGCGGGCCAGATCGTGTCGTCCACCATCATGTTGGCCTGAACGCTGAAACTGTCGCCGCTGATGTGGCCTGCCGCCTCGATGCAGCGAGCGCCCGTGTGCACGCCGACTCCGCCCGTGGCATCGATCATGGCGACCTGGCGCACCGACTGCCCCGAATCGGCGCTCGTCAGCTTCGCCAGCGCATCGGGTGCGGCCACGCCGTCGCGCATCATGGCGAGCCCCTCCGGTCCGTATTCGATGCGCGCCAGCGACTGCGTCGCGATCGCGCCGACGCCCGGCTCCGCCCACGTGACGACGGAGCCGACGGAAAAGTAGTGCGACTGGACGGCCACGCCGAGTTGGCCGGTTTCGCTATCGCGCGCCACGATCGAGTACGTCATCGTCCGTTCCTTTTCTGCGTCTGCTTCGCGCCGGCTTTCTGCTTCAGCCGCTTCAGTATCGCATCGCGATAGACGGCGCCGGTGCGCGCGCCGTGCTTTTTCATGCGATCGCGTTCAGCCTGCTTTCGCGCATCTCGTCGTGCGGCCCGATCGTCGCGCGGCGCGGTGTTCTCGTTCGTCACTTGTACTGCGCGAGGAACGCCGCATCGCCCTGGTACAGATCCTGCCCGTTGTTGACGCGTTCCTTGAGCAGCGTGCGGCTATAGAAATGTTGGCCGCTCAGCTCTCTGCCCGCGTCGCCGCAGAGATAGATCGCCGCGAGTCCCATCGCTTCCGGGCGTTCGAGCATCGGTCCGACATCCGGCATCGTATCTTCGAGGCGATAGAACAGCGTGCCGGGCGTCGGCACCCAGCCGAGTGGCGATAACGCGAAGACGCGGATGCCGTGCGCGCGTTCTTCTTCGGCCAGACCCGTGCTCAACTCGCGGAGCGCGTGCTTCGTCAGCGTGTAGGAGATGTTGCCGGCGCCGTGCTGGTCCGCGGCGATCGATGAGATGTTGAAGATGACGCCGTCGCCCGCCGCGATCATGTGCGGCAGCGTCGCCTTGCTGCAGGCGATCGCGCCGCGCACGTTCACGCGCCAGAGGATGTCCCAGCGCTTCAGCGGCATGTCGACAAGCCTGGCGGGCGCCATGATGCCCGCGTTGTTCACGAGGATATCGATGCGCCCAAACGCAGCCATCGCCTGCTGGACCATCGCGTTGATGCTGTCCTCGTCGGTGACATCACAGCGGACGGGCAGCGCTCGCACGCCGAGGGCGCGCAGCTTCTCGGCCGTCTCGGCGATCGTGCCATCGAGCTTCGACTGGCCTGCGCCATCGGTGCGCGCCGCGACGACGACGTCGCAGCCTTCCTTTGCGAATTCGAGCGCCATGTACTCTCCGACGCCGCGACTGCCGCCCGTGACGATCGCGACTTTGCCTTCGAGCTTCTTCATGGGGCATTCCCTCTTTCGCAGCTATTCCGGTCACCACTGCACGACACAACGATTCCGTAACGAGTTGCTTCGCGCCACGCCGCGCTATCGTCTATACTCGTCGCGGTTCACACCCTCACTCACGCGCGACGGGTAAGTGCGCGTAACATAACGACACAACTGCGGAGAAACTGCCGCATGACCGCAAGGACGCTGGCCTGGACCAGCTTCATCGCGATTGCTGCGTTCGTCCTCATGGCAGCGAGCCGCATGACGCTGCTCGATCCCGTGCAGAACGTCACGCTCGATGTCACAGCGCCGATGCAGAGCGCGCTGCGCGATACCACGCGCCCGATCGCCGACTGGGTGAACAATATCACTGACGCGCGTGGACTGTCCTCCGAGAATCAGGATCTGCGCGCCGAGAACGAACAGTTGCGCAACGACCTCGCGCGCTCCCAGGAGGACGCAGTCGAACTGCGCAATCTTCGGGACTTGCAGGCCGTACGTGAGCAGTTCCCGGCGGATTCGTTTCTCAACGCCTCCGTCATCGCGCGGGACTCCAGCAACCAGCGTTCGATCGTCGCGATCAACACGGGCGGCTCCGATGGAGTGCGCGAGGGCATGATCGTCGTGACGAAGGGCCGCAGCCTGGTCGGCACGGTGACGAAAACCTTCGATGATTACGCGTGGGTGACGCTCATCACCGATCCAAAGAGCGCGGTCAGCGCGATGGTGCAGGAATCGCGCGCGGAAGGCGTCGTCGCCGGAAACTACGGCGGCGATCTCGTGATGGAATTCGTCGGACAAGGAGCCGCCGTGAAGGAAGGCGACTTTGTCATCACGTCCGGCGTGGGGGGCGGCTACCCTGCGGGCGTTGTCATCGGGCGCGTGTCCTCGGTGAAGAAGACCGGGCAAGATCTCTTCCAGCAGGTGAGCGTCGATCACCTCGCCAGCTTGTCCGGCCTGGACGACGTACTCGTGCTCACGAGCTTCGAGCCGACCGAGTTGAAGAAGCCATGAGATACGTATTCGGCGCTATCGCCGCATTCGTCCTGGCGCTCGTACAGGCGTCGTCGATCGAGCAGTTCCATGTTCTTGGGGTGGCGCCGAACCTGATGCTTGTGCTGCTTACCTCGTGGCTCGTCGTGCGAGGCCTCGATGATGTGCTGCCGATGATCGCCGTCGCAGGCATCACGATGGGCTTCATTGGCCTGCAGACGCCGGGACTGGTGCTTCTCGCCATGCTCCTGCCGCTCGCCCTGCTCGGCGTCGTGCGGGAATTGCACGTACTCCACAGCGAAGTATTACTGGTGCTGCTCCTCACGGGCGCCGCGACCGCCGCGTACGAGTCGCTGCTTCTACTCGGCGCCATGGCGACCGGCGGCGTGCTCGATCCGGCGGGAGCGCTCACGGGCGTGATCGTCCCGGCCGCCGTCGTGAATGTCGCCCTCACGCCGCCCGTCTACGCCGTCATGCGCCTCGCCCGGCCCGGGCCCGAGCGCCGGTTCTCGTTCTGATGGGACTCCTATCGAACACCCGTCGCCGCAGATGGCGCGCCGAGAATCATGAGACCCCCGATCGTAAGGAACAGATCGGCCTCAAACTCACGTTTCTTCGGCTGATGGTGCTGTTCGCGTTCGGCGTGCTCACCGTCCAGCTCGTGCGGATGCAGCTCCTGAACGGCGACGAGTACGCGCAGCGCGCCGCACTCAATCAGCTGCGCATCGAGCCTGTGCTTCCATCGCGCGGGCTGATCTACGACCGCAACGGTGAACTCGTCGTCGACAACGTCCCCAGTTTCTCCGCAGCCGTCGTCGCGGCCGATGTGCCGAAGAGCCAGACGAAGGCGATCGCCGCCGGCCTCGAGCGCCTGACGGGTGTGCCGGCGCTGGAGACGGTTCTCCGCATCGAAGCGTCGCGCCAATCGAACAATCCCTTCACGCCGATCATCGTGCGCGACGGTCTCGACAAGGAGATGGCCTTCGCCGTGCGCGAACAGCTCGCCGGCCTCCCCGGCGTCCAGGTGATCGTCGAACCGGTGCGACGTTACATCGCCGGTGAACTGCTTGCGTCGCTTCTCGGCTACACGGGCCGCGTCGACGAGGAGGACTACGCCATACTCCAGGATCGCGGATATCTCGCGAACGACCGTCTCGGCAAGGCGGGCGTGGAAGCGGCGTACGAGTCGTTCCTGCGCGGTTCCACCGGCACGAAGGAGATCGAGAAGGACGCCTCCGGGCGTGAGATTCGGACGCTGGGCGAGGTGAAGGCCGCGCCCGGCAACGACCTGATCCTCTCGATCGATCTGGATCTGCAGCGCAAGGCGACCGAGATCACGCTCGCCGCGGCGAAGGGCGGCCAGGCAGCGGCCGTCGTGATGGATGTGAACACGGGCGAGGTGCTGGCCCTCGTCTCGCTGCCGATGTACGACAACAACGTCCTGTCCGGCAAGGTCGATGAGGTGCGTCTCGAACAGTATCTGAACGATCCCAAGAAGCCGCTCGTAAATCACGCCCTGGCAGAGCAGTACGCCCCCGGTTCGATCTACAAGCAGATCACAGGCTCAGCCGCACTTCAGGAGGGCGTCGCCACGACCGGTACGACGATCACGAGCAACGGATTCATCACTGTCCCGAATCAGTACGACCCCTCGGTGCTCTACACGTTCCGCGACTGGCGCGCGCTCGGAACGCTCGATTTCTACGGCGGCGTCGCCATGTCATCGGACGTCTACTTCTATTACCTCGCGGGTGGCTATCACGAGTACGGCGTGAACTTTAACGGCCTCGGCATCGACAGGCTGTCCGCTTATACGCG
>JANPBN010000295.1:0-16935 GCA_031430415.1 Dehalococcoidia bacterium | reverse complement strand
TGCGCGCCAGCGGCATCGCCGTGATCTTCGCCGGCATCATCATGGTGCGCGCGGCACCATGAGGTCGTTGGAACGACGCGGCAACGGCGAGAAATCCCAGTGCACCCCACTTGCGGAACGGGATAGGTACCTCTACCGTGCGTGTGTTGGAAATGTATATGGAGGTACACGCATGAAGCGACTTGGATTAGCCGTGGCATTCTGCCTGCTGCTCTCGGCGACGGCCGTGATGGGCAACAAGGCCACAGCTGACACGGGCGGCCCGGACGAGGGCGGCTATACATGGACGGACACGCAGAGCCCGAACCCCACAACAACGTACGACTACATCGACATCATCGACAGCGGCACCGATCTCGAGTTCGGCGATGACGATTCACAGGGGATCGAGCTGCCCTTCGTGTTCACGTACTACGGCACGGAATACTTCGGGATGGTCGTCAGTAGCAATGGCTTCGTGAGCTTCAACGCAGACGACCCAAACGGGTGCAATGAGAACTACAACTGGGACGACACCCTCACGGGACCGAACGGCGCCGAAGCGGGTTTCCCGATCCCGTATGGTGACGCCGACTGCAGCGACGACGGCTGGGGCGCCAACCCGCTGATCGCTACCTGGTTCACCGATCAGGATCCGAGCGAGTGCGGCGCCGTTTGGTACGACATCGTCGGCACCGCTCCCGACCGAACGATCGTTGTCCAATGGAATGTCTGCAACGACGACGACCCGACAGGGGACATCGACTGCTCGGTAGATTTCGAGATGCTCCTGTTCGAAGGTTCGAACGACATCAAGATGCAGTACCGAGACACGACATATAGCTGCGGCGAGTCAACGCATGACGAAGACGACGGCGCCTACGCGACCGTTGGCCTGAACCTCGACGGAACGACGGGCCTTCAGTACTTGTGGAACGACCCGATCCTCGAACCGGAATTGGCGATCCTGTACTCAACGGACAGCGTCGAGCCCGAGCCGACGGACACGCCGCGGTCGTGCATCCCCGGCCTGCCCCCGACGTACAGCTGTGGCGGCCAGCCAGGGGGCGGCTCCAACCAGGGCAAGCAGACACCGCTCGCCACCCCGACGCCCGCGACGAGCGAAACCCCTGCCGTGACTGGCACGGCAGCCGTGCAGCCCACGTTACCGGCAGCGACGGCAACGCGACCTGTGGGCAACGTCGGTGGCGTGATCACGGCGCCGGACACGGGCAGCGGCCCGGGCAGCGGCGGCAACGGCACCGGAATGCTGATGCTCGCCATGGCCAGCATCGGCGCGCTCGCGCTGTCCGGTGGCCTGTTCGCCGCACGCAAGCGACGCTAGGTCGCCTACGACGAATGACTGTGGAGAGAGCCGGGCGATGCGCCCGGCTCTCTCTGCTTTTCGGCCGCCTCACTGCCCATCTACACTCGAGGACAAGGGAATTGACGCCTGTTCGAATGTAGCGTAGCCTCGAAGCAAATGTTGAAGTGGCATTGTGTATAGCCGTCTGTTAGCGAAGGGAATCCGCATGCAACGACTTTGGTCTTATCGCCTTATGACAATGCTTGGGGCAGCAGCAGTACTTGCCCTGCTCGCCGGAGGGGGCATCTCGCCCGGCACCTCACACGCAGACCCCACGAGTGCGATCATCACAAACGGTACGGTGATGCTCGGCGTGAACGACACCGGGTCCCTCAATGCGCCTGGTGGCTCACCGTCATCCGGCGAAGGCGAGACGATCGTCGGATTGCGGTTCGTGGCCACGAACGCGGACTCCACATCCCCTGGCTGCACGTGTGAGGGTTGGGGCGCGGGGGATCTCACGACCGCGGTCGAGGGTCACGCGAACAGCGACAGCGGCGACGCAAACCTCACCCTGGTGAGCTTCACCGTGGACGCCGATTCAGCTGTCGCGGTCGTTGAAATAGGCACGACGTTGCGCGTCACGCATAACTATCAGCCGAGCGCCATCTCAGACAACGTGTACGACGTCGACGTGACGATCGAGAACATCTCGGATGATCCGGTACACCTGCTGTACCGTCGCTCCATGGACTGGGACATCGAACCAACGGCGTTCGAAGAGTACGTAACGATGGTTCCCGGCGACTCGCCAGAGCTGATCTACACGAGCGACGGTGGATTCGACGAAGACAACGTGCTCGAAGCACCGGAATTCGAAATTGCGGAGGGCGCGTTCGTCGACTCCGGCCCCGAAGATCACGGCGCGCTGTTCGACTTTGACTTCGGAACGCTTGGTGCAGGCGACACGAAGGCGTTTACGACGTTCTATGGCGCCACCGGCAACGAAACCGATGCACTCGATGCGCTTGCAGCCGTAGGCGCAGAGGCATACACACTCGGCCAGCCGAGTTCGGAGGGCGGCCCGGATCTGGGAGAACCGAACACGTTCTTCTTCGGCTTCAAAGGCATCGGTGGTTCGGCGATCGGCGGCTCGGATGACCCCACCCCGACGCCCCGCGCCTGCATCCCCGGCCTGCCGCCGACGTACAGCTGCGGTGGTCAGCCCGGTGGCGGCGTCTCACGCCAGGTCACGCCTGTCGCGACGGCGACCTTGTCAGGTAGCGTGACCCCCGCCGCGACGACGACAGTCGGCGCACCGGCAGCGACGGCAACGCGACCCGCGGGCAATGTCGGTGGCGTGATCACGGCGCCCGACACGGGCAGCGGCCCGGGCAGCGGCGGCAACGGCACCGGAATGCTGATGCTCGCCATGGGCAGCATCGGCGCGCTCGCGCTGTCCGGTGGCCTGTTCGCCGCACGCAAGCGACGCTAGGTCGCCTACGACGAATGACCGTGGAGAGAGCCGGGCGCATCGCCCGGCTCTCTCCCTGCTTCTGCCTGGCGCTCCAAGCGAACGCTTGACGGGCCGCCGTCCACGTGAGCAAAGTTCACAGCCCAAAGTGAGGTGCCAACACCTCGGCGCCGACGTTGCCCGATAACGTTATTTCTATGCGATGATTCACATCAACGATGCCGTCGCTGAGGATCTCATTCTGCTGCTCGATGGCACCCTGCTCGCATTGAGCTTGGTCGCCACCGCCGTAGCGTGGCGGCACCTCGGAAGCGAGCGTGTCGGCCGCCCCATGGTCGCGGTGACCATCGGACTGGTGCTACTCGGGCTGGTGCACGCGACGGAGTCGGGACTCGATCAGTTCGGAGTGCTTGAGATCGCGATGCTTGAGCTCACGCACCGGGCACTCGTGCTCACGGCATTGCTCTGGCTCCTCGTGGGCCTATGGCTCGTCGCGTGTCAACTGCTCGAAACTCTCTCCACTCACCAGCAGACGGAGGAGCTACTTGAAGACGCCCGATCGGCGCTCGAGGTCGAGTCACGCCGCTTAAGCGCAGCGCTTGATCGCATGACGGATCAAGCACGCCGAGATCCCCTTACGGGCGTCCTGAACCACGGGGCGCTCAGTCGCCTTCTCTCGTCGATGGTAACCCGCGGCGAATCGGCCGCGGTGATCATCGTCGACGTAGATGATCTCAAGGCACTCAACGACACATATGGGCACCTCGTGGGCGATCGTGTGCTCCGGTTCATCGCCGGCGCGATGGCGGGCGAACGCGTGACGGTCGGACGGTACGGGGGCGATGAGTTTCTGGCCGTCCTCCAGGCCGCTGACCGCGCCGAGACCGAAATGTACGTCGCCGCGCTGCGATCGCGCCTCGCGTCGTCGGAGCTCCGCGATGAAGAATCCGGCGCCCCCATCAACGTCTCCGTCAGCATTGGCGTCGCGATGTTCCCCGACGACGCCGCGCGCATCGAAGACCTCATCCGCCTCGCCGATGGCGCGATGTACGCCGAAAAGCGCCAGCGCGTACGCGCGCGCGGCTCGCAGCGCACGGCCGGCAAGTCGCGCGCCGCCGCCATCGTCGGCGAACTCGTGCCTCTTCTGGTCCAGGGACAAACGCTCGACGCCAAGCTCGCGCTCGTCGCAAGCCACATCTCCAGTTCGGGCCGCTACCACGCCGTCCACTTCGATGTCTACGACAGCACCGGCAACTTCCGCGATGAGAACACGACCGTCGGTAGCGGCACCGTCTCGGATGCCTCGCCAGATCTCATCGACGCCTGGGTGCGCGAAGAGCGCTCCGTCGTGAATCACCCGGTCCGCGAAGCGTTGGAGCGCACCCAGCGACCCGTCATTCTCGACGATGTAACAACCGACCAGCGCCTCACGGAGAACGAACGCGCCCTGCTGGGCGCGACCGGCATCCGCTCCGGCATCAGCGTGCCGCTCCTCTGGCACGGCGGCGTCATCGGATCGCTGTCCGTCGGAAAGAAGCGCAGGTCCGCGATCCACCTCAGCGATGCCGAGTTCCTCGTCGAGGTGGCGGCACACGCGGCGGCCATCATCTGGACGGAGCGCCTGGTCTCGCATCTGCAGACCGCCACACACCAACTCACCAACTCTCGCGACGATACCGTGATGATGCTCGCCGCATCGGTCGAGGCCCATGACCCGGCGACGGGCCGGCACCTGCTCAGCGTCCAGCGGTTGAGCGAAATGCTCGCGCTCGAACTCGGCTGGTCGGCCGCCGAAGCACAACGCCTCGGCATGGCCGCCGTCTTGCACGATGTCGGCAAGGTGCGCGTCCCCGATGCCATCCTGCGCGGTTCCGGACGCCTGACCGAGGACGAGTGGACGACGATGCGCCAGCACACCCAATGGGGCGCCGACTTCCTCGCCAGCCGACCCGGCTTCGAACTCGCCGCCACGGTCGCCCGCGCCCATCACGAACGCTGGGATGGCGCCGGATACCCCCGGGCGCTGGCCGGCGATACCATCCCCGAAGCCGCCGCCATCGTGGCCGTCGCCGACTCGTTCGATGCGATGACGAGCGACCGGTCGTACCGCGCCGGTCGCTCCGTCCCCGAAGCCATGCGCGAGATCGTCGGCTGCTCCGGCCGCCAGTTCAGCCCCGCCGTCGTCTCCGCCGTCGTTCGGCTCTACCGCCGCCGCCAGCTCGACGACCACGGCGCGCACGACGGAGACACCAAGCTCGCGGCGTAGGACGGGCACCCCTCCACCCCCCGCCTGCCACCCACGCCGCGCATGAGATAAAATCGCCATAGCGAGCGGGAGTAGCTCAGTTGGTAGAGCATCTGCTTCCCAAGCAGAGGGTCGTGGGTTCGAGTCCCATCTCCCGCTCCAACTTTTCTAGATTCGAATCAGGGCCATCAGCGGGCGCGATTCGACGGATTTCGTAGACCATCTGCTTTTCACGCAAACCGTCTACCATTTGGACGTTGGGCGTTGCCGCTCCGAGTTGGACGCCTCGACGCGCTTGGTGGACCATCTGATTATTGGGAAAGAGTCGCGGGTACGGGGCCGGTCGCACGCTTCCACCCTCCGCCAACATCGCGCCCCGATGCCACGCCGTCGTTGCGATTCCAGCCATCGGTATCCTGTAACCCAGTTCGGAGTTGACTCGCCGGTTTGCGGCCTCGGATTCAATGGGCGAGTCGGGTGCAACATATGTCATCAGCCGTTGAAGATCAGGCGTGGCCTCCGCGGCTCAGTCTTGACCCTTCCAGCATCCTGGAACTCCTGACCGGCGATCGCTTCTATAGCGACAAGGACGCCGCGCTCCGCGAAGCCGTCCTCAATGCAATCGACGCCTGCACAAGGCGACACTCTTCCGATGCTGACGCGACCCCTCAGATCACTGTTGAGTTCGACGACGTGACGCGTAGAGTTTCCGTTCAGGACAACGGCGACGGCATGGATCGCCACGATTTAGGGATGTTGTTTGCGCGAATCGGCGCATCAATGTCGCAACTCTCCGCCAGCGTCGAAGTGGTCGGAGAGTTTGGGATAGGCGTCATCAGCTACTTCCTCATTTGCGATTCCTTCGAGGTTCACACGTGTCGGGGCGGCGCACCAATCGGACTGGCTTTCCAGAGTCGGATGCGAGATGCGCTCACCCCCGCGGCGGAGATCAGTCCGGACGCCCCCGAGCAAGGTACAACGCTACACCTCAACGTTCGATCACAGGAGCTTTACGATCTTCTCCTCCAACGTTTCAGCCACTGGTTCCGGGGCGTCGAGCGGAGAAAGTCTCTCGCAAGGAACATCCGTCGAACCCGCCACCGATGTTCCTCTTAAGCTTCCGGAATGGGCCGAGTCGGCGCGCCTGGGTCCACCGACGGGATTCGACCGATGGGCCGTACTGGATGGGCGCGCGACCGTCGATATCCTCTACCGTGGCGTCTACGTTCAGACGGAGCATGCGGATCGTCTCTGGGGCATGGAAGGAACGATCTCTGTTCACCCGAAACGCCTCAAGCCTCGATTGAACCGCGAAGGGTTTCTTGCCGGAGATCTTGAACGGGATGTTGTTCCATTCCTCACGTCAGTTCATCCGGCGGTACTCCATGCGGGGCTTTCGTCTTTATTAGCGACTCTCGACGGCGCCGGCGCATCGGCATGGCCCTTGAGCAGGCTCGTTGCCCTTTGGCTCGCTGTCCCTCGGGACTCCCAGTATCTCGACGTACTCACAGAATGGGACGACCTTTTTCGGTCGCGAAGGCTGTTTCATAGGCTCCTGCCTGGTGACGAAACCGAAGACGTTAGCCTGAATGATTTGAAGCAGTTGAGTCCTCCGCTCTACGTTGCACCAGATAACCTAGGCGCGACGTCCGATGTTGTTCGCAGCGCTACTCGCGTGCTCCGGGCGCAACGACAAGCGGTTGTTCAGGGAATCCAACGGGATACTGGATTTCTAAGTCTCGCCTCCTTTGTCGGGCAGTCGACATCCGATCTACTGTTGAATCATTTCCAATCGGAGCTAGGTGAACTCATCAGGGTGGAGTCCGTAGCCGACAGCGTTGTTGCGAACGCGGTCATGGTGGCGACCCTCTTCTACGCGAATCCAAAGGTCGCCCTCTTTCGACTGGGTGAGGAGAGCGCACCCCTGGTCAGTGCACGCGGTGAGTTGTGGATCAACATCGACACGGATGCGGGACGCGCGATCGTGCAGTCGGTCTGCGCGGAGAACCAAGGACGACGTAGCCTTTTGATCGCCTGTCACGAGCACGATCCTCAGCGCGTAGCTCTGATATCGCCGTTTCTCGGCACAACCTCGGAGGGGGATGACCACCTCGGTTTGGTCATGCGCAGTCACCTTCGAGGCATCGCCTCATGAACCTCTTTCTCTTCGCTGGTGCTGGCACATCCGCTGAGCTCGGCGTTCCGGTAATGCGCGAGATGGCGCTCGACCTGTTAGCGCACATGGTAAACACATCAAATGATGTCAATTTCCTCGGCACATTGCGGGGGCAAATCGAGGAGGCATCGGCAGATCTCGAATTGGTCATTGAGCACATCGACAAACCGTGCGACGCGGGAGATGTCCTTCCGACGTTCGGTGCGGCCGTGGATCCTAAGTTGGTTGAGGCTGCCCACCTAACTCGCGCCGAGATCGAGTGGTTTGTCCAGCACACCTGTGAACGAGTGCAGGCCCAAGCGGCTAGTGCTCTTTGGGGCCCGTTCATCGGGTCTGCCGCGAAGCTGGAGACGACGATCGCTACTACGAACTACGATCGCGCCATCGAACTGGCCTGCCAACGCTCCGGTACTCCTGTGCTCGATGGCTTTGCGAGTTTCGGGGAGCGAGAGTGGGCCGAGTGGTCCGGCCATGAAGCCCACGGCCTGCACTTGCTTAAGCTCCATGGTTCCACCGACTGGTACCAGGTTCGAGGCACTGGGTCAGTCGTCAAGCTGAGGCATCCAATGCCCCACTTCGGAGGCGTCACGCTTCACGTTGATAACAGCGCTCTCGGCGCTCTTGGCAGCGCCCTAGTGCTTCCTTCGAGAGAAAAGAGGAAAAACATGTTTCCGTTTCCTCACATCTCACACGAACTTTTCACTGCCGCAAAGCAGGCTGATGCTGCTGTCTTCATCGGTACGTCTTTGCGCGATCCGGATATACGTTCGCTTGCCGACGAGTGCGCGAAGCGCGTCCCCACTATGGTCGTGGGACCGCACTTGCGTTCTGGGGACGGGCTGGTGCCGGACGGGGCGACGGTCGTGCAAGACTTTGCCAGCGGTTTTCTCATCTCTACACTCCCCACCATCATTGCGAAGAACTCCTGGTCGATTCCCGATCCAGCGAGAAGCAGCTCAGGCATTCGACAGCCCGCGCCGATCCTCGATGACGTGGTCATTCTTTCGGACCCCAATAGCACCGATGAGTCGCGATGCGCAGCGATTGAAGGTCTGTGGAACGGTCGCGTCGGACTCGGGACGGAAGAATTAATGCCGTTGATTGCATCTGGTGTGGGACGTGTCGCCCGTGACGCCCTAGCACTGATCCCGCTGTCGCGCGATCAGCTAGAACTCATGAGCAAAGCTGACGATCTCTTGCCCAAGCGACCACGGACGCCGGATTTCGTACTGATGTCGAACTGCTACACCAAGACGTACATGTGAAAAAAGCTGCCGAGGCGAACTGAGAGAGAAGCGTCGAAACGACGGACGAACTCGGCTGGACGGCTTCGGTCGAGTTCGCGACCATATGCGTCCTAAGCAAGTAGTCGCCGCGTTTCACGGACGCTGAGCGTCCTTCAAGGGCCTTCAGCCACCACGACGACTCAACGCTGCCACGTCTGGCCCGCGACGACACATCAACACCGAGTTGGGATATGCTTTCACGCGTACACGATCTACGGGGGAGCCCTTGGCTCAGCACGAAGAGATCGAATGGAAGACGCGACGTTCGCATATCGATCCGAAACTAAAGTCTTCGGGGTGGGAGATCGTGCGCGGTGACCAAGGGAACCCCATCCCGCAATCGGCGACCGCGCTGACGGAAGTGCCGACCGACAACGGGCCGGCAGACTACGCACTCGCCACACACGGCGGACTTCGCGGCATCGCTGAGGCCAAGAAGGTCGGCGTCGAGCCGCAAGAGGTTCTCAAACAGGCCGAGCGCTACGCGCGGGGCCTCACGGACACAGGCTTCAGCGTCGATGGCTACGGCGTGCCGTTCCAGGCTGAAGTTCAGCCACCTTCGTCCCAGCAAACCCGCTTAGTGTAGTTCGAGCTCGATTCGTATTTGAATTCAGCAGTCGAGTTGCGATTGCCATTGTGAGCAAGCCACCGTTAACGCGCGCTGCATTAGGCGGGGGCAGGTTACCACCCACCCGCGGGGCGAACGACCTGACGATGTAGCAGTGGCAAGCCGACCGTTTGCCACGCCTGCATGCCGCCGGCCAGATCGATGATGTTGGTGTATCCGAGGCGCTGCAGAGCAGGAGTCGCTTCCGCGCTCATACGACCCGAACGGCAGTAGATGTACAGCGGCGCGGACTTGTCCGCGGGCAATTCGGCCGCGTGTTCCTGGATCTCGTCGAACGGAATGAACGCGTCCGTCCCGGCGATCTCGCCCTCGTACGGGATGTGCACATTCACGACGAACACGTCCGCCCCCGCGATGGACGACTGGAAGTCGGCTGGAGCCAAGACCTTCACGGATGCCGTGGGACTATCGGGAGTCGGACTCCTGTCGGTATCGCTAGCGCCTGATGTGCACCCAGCCGCGACCGCCGCGCCCAAGATCAAAGCGGCCGTGAGTTTCAAGATCATGGAGTTCGCTCCTCGTGCGGCTAGCCCGCCGGTCTCGGCGACTGCGCCTTCTCGAGGCGCTGTCGCAGATCGTCGTAGGTCATCCCGCCCTGGATCACTGCCCGCACATAGCCGTCCTTGTCGATGAAGAAACTATGGGGCAGCCCGGGCGACAACTTGTACGCGCTGCTTACGGCCTTATCGTGGTCAAGAGCGAACACGAGCGTCCTGAGCGAGCGCCCGTCGGACCACGCACGAGCGGTACCCGTGCTTTCTGCCTGATTCACCGCCACCACGACGAAGTCGTCTGGGTGTTCGGAGGCCAACCGCTGCATATACGGCATTTCCTCTGCGCAGGTCGTACACCAGCTCGCCCAGAAGTTCAGCAGCACCGTCTTGCCGCGGTAGTCGCTGAGCCGCACGGCTTGACCATCGTAGCCCGCGAGGACGAAGCCTGGTGCGATGCCCCCGACACGCGGTGCGGCGCCCGGTGTGTCGACCCGGCCGGTCTGAACGCGCGTGCCGTCGGCTTCGAGCGCCGTGGGCGAATCGCCCTTTTGCAGATAGACATATCCCAGCACACCGACGATTGTGACGACTGCTGCCACTCCGACGGCGCTTCGAAGCCATCGCATGGTTCCGAGGTTCTGCATGTCAACCCTCCGATGCCATGGGCAGCACGACCGTGAACACCGACCCGGTGCCCGGCCGGGATCGCACCTGTACCTGGCCGCCGTGCAACTCAACAATGCCCTTTGTGATCGCCAGTCCGAGACCTGCGCCGTCCGATGTGTCGCCGGCGCGTGCTCGTGAGCGCTCGGCACGGTAGAACCGCGTCCAGATGTTCGGGAGGTCCTCTTCGGCGATGCCCTCGCCCGTGTCGGAGATCTCCACGGCGGCGTGCCCGTCATCGCCACTCACGAGTACGTGTATCTGGCCTCCCGGTGGAGTGTGCTCAAGCGCGTTGCGCAGGAGGTTGGCTATCGCACGTTCGAGGCGGTCGCCGTCCAGCATCGCGGCCGGGAGTTCATCACGGATTGAAAGCTCAATCGCGACATTGGCGCGTTCCGCACGGGCGCGCATCGCATCGACCACCTCGGAGACCACCTCATGTACCGTGATGCTCTGGCGGCGAAGCCGCATGGCCCCGGCGTCGATCTGCGCGAGGTCGAACAAGTCATCGATCATGCTGTTCAGCCGCTCGACGTCGCGTCGGATTGTCACGAAGTAGCGCTTCATCTCGACCGGCTCGCTGACAACGCCGTCCTCCAACGCATCAACCATCGCCCGAATCGTTGAAAGCGGCGTCCGAAGGTCGTGCGAGATAGCAGCCGTCAACTCGCGGCGCTCAGCGTCCAAGGCGAGGCGTTCGTCCCGGGCTTCTGTGAGTCGTCGCGCAAGCGCCTGAACGTCCTGCGCAAGCGTCGCGACCTCGTCACGCCCCGACACCTCCGCCCTGGCGCTCAGGTTCCCGGCGGCGAGATCGCGGATGCCTTGGTTGACGTTGGCGATGCGAGCGATGGTCTGAGAAGCCACCCACGTCGTGAAGCAGACCGCGATGACGGTGCTGAATGCCACCGTCGCCAGCAGCACCTGCAAGTCATGGTCCGTTGAGATGAACATCAAACGAGCGAGCACGATGATGTTCGCGACGAGCACTGCGCTGCCGACCAGCGTAACCAATACGAATCTGGCGAGAAGCGTCAGGCCGAGACGGCCATCGAATAGGTGGATCAACAGCCATCCGACGACGACCGTGACCGCCCCGGAGACCGATAAGTAGACGCCGAGTTCGACCAGATCCCGACGCGGCGGCGTGAGCATGAATTGGGTCAGCACCACCGCCATGGCGGTTGCGCAGGCCAGAACCAGGCCGCACAAAAGGAACGTTCGACTCAGCTTTGCTCGGCGCGGCGTCTCAACCCTCAAAGCGATATCCCGCTCCCCACACCGTCTTCACGTGCCGGGGCCGTGACGGGTCGAGTTCAATCTTCTCGCGTAGTCGCCGGACGTGGACGGTCACCGTGCTTGCATCAACGTCGATGTCCTCGTCCCAAAGTGATGCAAGAAGCTGCTCGCGGGCGAAGACCTGGCCAGAGTGACTTGCGAGATGGTAAAGAAGATCGAACTCGCGGCCCGTGAGCGAGACGCGGCGTCCCTCGACCTCGACAGAACGCTCTTGACCATCGACGTGAATGCGTTCGAACTCGAGGCGCCTAGCATGCGGCGCCGTCTTCGCCGTGCGTCGCAGCACGGCTCGCACGCGTGCCGCCAGCTCGCGCGGGCTGAAGGGCTTGCTGATGTAGTCATCGGCTCCAAGATCCAGCCCCCTAAGCCGATCCAGCTCGTCGCCCCGCGCCGTCAACATGATGATCGGCACGTCGCTCCTGGCGCGGATGGTCCGGCAGACGGTTGCGCCGTCGACCTTCGGGAGCATCAGGTCCAGGACGATCAGATCAGCCGGCTGTTCAGCGAACTGGTCGAGCGCCGCCTGACCGTCGAAGGCCAGGCGCACGTCGTGGCCGTCGCGCCGCAGGTAGCGCTCCACGACCTCCGCCACCATCGGCTCATCTTCGACGACGAGGATTCTGCTCATATTGCTTCGCCCATCATAATCCTAGTTCCTTACGAAAGCCTTACGAGGGAAGATGTCGGCGCCACCGCCAAGCCGTAAGATTTTCGTAAGCATTGCAGTCTATGCTGGGTCCGTGACCAGCTACGCAGTCAGCGAGACCACACCCGAACACCTGCCTCCTCCGCCCTCGCGGCTGTGGATCTACACGAATTTCGTCTGCAACCTCGCTTGTACGTACGGCCTGACGTCATCTTCTCCGGCAGCTGAACGGCGAGCGCTCCCCACCGGCGCATACTTCCAGCTCATAGACGAGGCCGTGACGGTGGGCATCGACGAGGTGTTTCTGACCGGCGGCGAGCCGTTTCTCCTACCCGATATCTTCGAGAAGCTCACGTACGCCGCCGAACGTCTGCCTACGACGGTGCTGACGAACGGTATGCTACTGCAGCGCCAGCGCCTCGAGTCGCTCAAGGCGCTATCTCATCTTCCACTGACGCTACAGGTGAGCCTTGACGGGCACACTGCCGAGATCCACGATGCGTATCGTGGCGCCGGCTCCTGGGCGTCGACCGTGGCGGCGATTCGGTCGCTGCGCGCGAGCGGTTTCCGCGTCGCGATTGGCGCGACAGAGACCCCCGCCAACAAGCCGTATACAGAGGAGTTGCGCACCTTCGTGCGTGACTTGGGCATACCTGAGGAAGCGTTCTTCCTTCGGCCGCTCACGAAGCGAGGCTTCAGCCACGAAGGGATCGAGCTACGAGCGGAGGACGTCGCGCCTGAGCTCACCGTCACTGCTGACGGTGTGTTCTGGCATCCCCAATCCGCTGGCGAGGCGATGCTCCTGTCCCGCGATATCTTCCCCCTCCGCGATGCAGTGCAGCTCATGCAGGCCAACCTCGAGGTGATCGCGGCGGGCGGACCGCTGCCGCAGCAGTATCGCTGCGCATAGAGAATGGAGGTTCCGATGGCGAACGCACCGGTCATGTCCGATTCCCCCGCGTGGCGTGGGCAACTCGTCTCCTACGGGATCGCGCTCCTACGGGTGGGATTCGGTCTTGTCTTTCTCACGAACGGGCTCGCAAAGGCGACCGGTTGGGATGGTATCCACCCTTTCCCTGGCTTTCTGATCGACTATGACGGCGCAAAGGGCATTCTGGCCTACGACGTCCAGTCGCACCCGGTGGGTCCATACAAGGACTTCATCGACAACGTCGTCCTCGAGAACTACACGTTCTTCGGCGTCCTACTCACCATCACCGAGATCTCGATCGGCCTCATGCTCGTGACAGGTGCCTTCGCGAACATCGGCGCCATCATCGGCGCGACGTTCGCGCTCCATCTGAACTTCGCCAACTGGGACCGAAACATCTGGGCCTGGGAGTACGCCGTCGAGTGGATACCGCTGATCGCGCTCGTGCTCATCGGATCGGGCCGCTACTTAGGGCTCGATGAGGTCTCTTCGAAGTTGTTACCACCACCATTGAGACGCTGGCCGCTTACCGGCTAGCCAGGAAGGAGCAGATCCATGCAAGCAACCCTGGCACACATTGGCTACCACGACGCCCTCACAGCTATCATCGAGAAGATCGTCGCGCCGATGGCGATCGAGATCGACCGCTCCGCCGCATTCCCGCGCGCGGCCATGACCGAGTTCGCGCAAGCGGGTCTCCTCGGCCTCATCAGTGCGCCCGAGGTCGGTGGCATGGGGCTTGGACATCGCGCCGCGGCCGACGTTGTCGAACGGTTGGCGCAGCACTGCGCGTCCACCGCCATGGTCGTATGCATGCACTATGCCGGGACCGCCGTGATCGAAGCGCACGGCTCGACGGCAGTGAGGGAGTCGGCCGCATCTGGCCGCACGATCGCCACGCTCGCGTTCTCGGAGGCTGCGTCGCGGAGCCACTTTTGGGCGCCGGTGAGTTCGGCAACGCGCGAAGGCGAGTCGGTCCGCCTCGACGGCCAAAAGAGTTGGGTGACTTCAGCGGGTGAAGCAAACGTGTATGTCTGGTCGAGCCGCCCCGCCAACGCGGAAGGCGCAAGCACGCTCTGGTTAGTGCCTGCACGTACGCCGGGTCTCCGTGTGCCGGCGCCTTTCGACGGACTTGGGCTTCGTGGCAATTGCTCAAGCCCGATCCTCGCAGAAGGCGCGACGATCTCGGCATCATCGATGCTCGGACCAGACGGCGGAGGATTCGACGTGATGATGGGTGTCGTGCTGCCATACTTCCAGCTGATGAGCGCCGGCTTTTCGGTTGGCACGATGGAGGCCGCGACGACGAAGGCTGCTGCGCATGTCGGCGGGGCTCGGCTCGAGCATCTGGAGCAGTCGCTCGCCGATCTGCCGACAATCCGCGCGTACGTGGCCCGCATGCGGATCAAGACCGACATGGCGCGAGCGTTGATGCTCGACGCCGTGCTGGCAGCGGAGACCGGTCGCGAGGACGCGATGCTGCGCATTCTGGAGTCGAAGGCGGCGGCGGGAGAAGCCTCTACAGAGGTCACTGACCTCGCGATGCGCGTCTGCGGCGGCGCGGCATTTCGAAAGGAAGCGGGCATCGAGCGCCACTTCCGTGACGAGCGGGCCGCCACGGTGATGGCGCCGACGACGGACGTGCTCTACGACTTCATCGGCCGCGCCGTCTGCGGTCTGCCGCTGTTCCAAGGGAGTTCATGATGGCGAATGACACGATCGTCCTGGGCGCAGTCGCATATGACCCCAAGGTCGTGACCATCTGGGACGGGTTCAAGCGATACTTTGCGAAACATGACGTCGCGTTCGACTACGTGCTGTACTCGAACTATGAACGCCAGGTCGAAGCGTTGCTGAACGGCCAGATCGACGTCGCGTGGAACTCACCCCTCGCATGGATCAGGGCGCAACGATTGGCGAAGGCGCGTGGCCTCGAGGTCTCCACGTTCTGCATGCGTGACACCGATCGCGACAACCGGTCGGTGATCGCCGTACGAGCAGATGCAGGCATCAACACTATCGAGGATCTGCAAGGGAAAAGGGTCGCCGTCGGTGCCATCGATTCCCCGCAGGCGACGCTGATTCCACTCGATCACCTCCGGCGTGAGGGGCTGACACCGGACAAGGACTTCGTCGTGCTTCGCCACGAGTTGTTGGGTGGCCTCCACGGCGACCACGTCGGCGGCGAGCGCGACGCCGCCACGTCGCTGATGGGCGGCTCGGCCGACGCAGCCTGCATGCTGGAATGGAACTATCGCTCGTTCATCGGCGACGGCCTGTTTCCTCCGCTCCAGACAGTCGTGCTCGCTCGAACAGATCCTTATGACCACTGCAACATGACGGCCGGACCCGCGGCCACGCAGGCAGCGGTTGCCCACTTCCGCGAGGCGCTGCTCGCGATGGATCCCTCCGATCCCGAAGTGAAGCGCCTGTTCGAATTGGAAGGGTTGACGAAGTGGTGCGACGTCCGTCTGAACGCGTACGCCGCACTTGAAACGGCCGTCGACGCGCTCGGCTTCTACGACGCACACGGTGCGATCTTGCGCACGGAGTACGCGTACTGATGCCAAGGCGCGACTGCATCGTCGTCATGGCCCGCGAGCCCTCTCCTGGTTCGACGAAGACCCGGCTGGCGGCCGCGCTCGGCGACCAGGCCGCCGCTTCGGTCTACGAGGCCTTCCTGCTCGATACCATCGCCACGTGTGGTGGCGTTGACGCGCGACTGCTCGTCTCCTACGCGCCGGACAGCCCCGGCGCAGCGCGCTACTTTCGGCACATTGCACCGCAAGCCATGCTCGTCGCCCAACCGGAGGCGCCGTTCGGCGCGCGGCTCGTCGCAGCGATGCAGGCAGCGTTCGACGGCGGCTGCGAGCGAGTTGCGATCATCGGGTCGGATATCCCGCACATGGAATCCGCGTGGCTCGACGATGCCTTCTTATCGCTCGGTGGTCACGATGTCGCGCTTGGCCCTACTCAGGACGGTGGATATTACTTGCTCGCGCTGAGGACGCCGGAACCGCGCCTGTTCGATGACATCGACTGGAGCACTGGTCGCGAACTCGTCCAGACCCGCAGTCGTGCAAGTCAGTTGGAACTCCGGGTCAAGGACGTCCAGAAGACGTTTGATATCGATAACTTCGCCGACCTGCTGGCGCTGAAGGAGCTCATTCAAGCGAAGGGCGCGGACGCCTGTCCGCGCACCTCCGAGATCCTGGCGCATCTCGACCTGGCGGAGTTCTCTTGCGTGGAGACACCCGCTCGATGACGAATGTGGTGCCGCTGCGCGAGATCGGCGGACGAGGCGAGACGGTCTCCGCTCTGCCGCGCGAGTTGTACATCGAGACGACGAATCGCTGCAATCTCAAGTGCCGCACCTGCCCGCAATACTGGGGCATGGACGAGGATCCCGCGGATCTGACCGTGGCACAGGTCGATCGCATTCTCGACTGCTTTCCGGGCGTGAATCGCGCCGTCCTCCATGGGATCGGCGAGCCGCTGCTCAACAAAGCGCTCCCAGAGATCATCGCCGCGGTGAAGCGGCGCGATGCGTACGCGCTCTTCAACACGAACGGCCTGTTGTTGCGCGGTCCGGCCGCCGCAGCGATCGCGTCGAGCGGGCTGGACGAACTCCGCGTGTCCGTCGACGCAGCATCACCAGAGACGTACGAACTCGTGCGCGGCGCCGATGGCTTCGCCCGCATCGTCCAGAATCTGCGCGACTTCAGCGACGTAAAGCTCAGCGTGCGGGCACCTGGCCCAAAGGTATCGCTGTGGATTACGGGCATGAAGTCCAACGTCCGCGAATTGCCGG
>JANPBN010000294.1:0-9190 GCA_031430415.1 Dehalococcoidia bacterium | reverse complement strand
GCACCTGCACGATGTCGATGGCATCGGCGACCACCGCGCCCCCGGCCACGGCGACGTCGAGTGGGACTACATTCGCGACGGGTTGCCTGCGACGGCGCTTCGCGTCTTCGAGATCAACCAGTCCCAGTCGCCGGAGTCCGTAGGCGCCGCGATCCCGTTCCTGCGCGAGCGCGGAGTGCTCGCGTGACGGAGCAGAAGGCGGAGCCGCGATGAAGATCTGCTTCATCATGTACCAGGGCAACATGTTCTCCGGCGGGCAGGGCGTGTATCTGCACTACATGACCCGCGAACTGGTGAAGCTGGGGCACGAGGTGCACGTCATCTCCGGGCGCCCGTATCCGCGCGTCGCCGAGGGTGTGGTGCACCACAAGCTGCACACGTACTCGTTCTGGGCGTTCCTCAACGGCCGCGACGAGCACGCCTACGACCACGCGCACAATCCGCTCGAGTTCTTCCACCCGTGGAACTTCTACGAGTTCGCGTCGACGCGCGCCTCGCTGGCGTCGCTCTTCTTTACGTTCAGCGTGCGCGCCTACCGGAAGCTCGCGGAGATCGAGAACGAGACCGGGCCATTCGATCTCATCCACGACAACCAGACGCTCGGCTACGGCATCCTGGCGATGAAGCAGCTGATGGGGAAGAAGGTCGTCGCGAGCCTGCATCATCCGCTGGCGATCGACAAGGCGAACAACATGCGCGAGGCGAAGAACATCGTCGCGCGCGTGCAGAAGGAGATCTGGTTTCCGTGGAAGATGCAGTCGTACGTCGCCAACCGCATCGACATGGTGCTGACGGGGTCGCGTAACTCCGCCGAGTCCGTCAGCCGCACGATGGACATCCCGCTGTCGCACATCCGCCAGACGCCCTACGGCGTCGACCACGAGGTGATGCGTCCGATCCCCGGTGTCGCGCGGCAGCCGGGCACGATCCTCTTCGTCGGCGACTCGGAGGATCGCAACAAGGGCGCGCGCTTCCTCATCGAAGCCTGCGCGCGGCTGGCGCACGAGATGGACTTCAGGCTGCTCTTCAAGGACAAGAAAGAGAACGACATGAAGGTCGTGCCGCCACTCGTGTGGAAGTACGGCCTCAATCGCTTCGTCGAGTACATCCCGCGGCTATCCGTCGACGAACTTGTCGAGCTCTACAACAGCGCCCAGATCGTCGTCTCGCCATCGCTGTACGAGGGCTTCGGCCTGCCCGCTGCCGAGGCGATGGCATGCGGCACGGCCGTCATCGCGACGACGGCCGGTGCCTTTCCCGAGTTCATCGAGGACGGCCGCACCGGCATCCTCGTGCCCCCGGGCGACCCCGACGCCCTCGCCGCCGCCATCAAGTCGCTGCTGCTCGATCCGGAGCGATGCCTCCGCATGGGTGCGGCCGCGAGTGAGCACATCCGCACGCACTTCACGTGGGAGCGCACCGTCGCCCGCACGCTGGAGCTGTACGACGAAGTGCTGGCGCGGTAGGCAACGCAAAGACGCAGAGATCGCAAAGGCCGCAGAGTCACTGGTTGAAGGCGTAAGGGCGGCGTGTCCACGAATTCCCTGCGCCGTTCTTGCGTCCTTTGCGTCTTTGCGTTGAACGCTACCGGGTCGGGACGCGTCGCAGGATCTCCGGCAGGTGCTCTTCCTGGTAGTGGTGGGCGGCGACCATGAGCAGGTAGATGCCGCACGGCACAGTGCCGCCGATGTCTGGCCAGTAGAAGGGCGCCGTCTCCATCATCGCCTCCGAGGGGGTGCGGTCGATCGCGGCGATGAGTGACTCGAAGACCTCGGCGGCCTCGTCGAGCACGTCGGCCCATGGACGCTCGCGCGATTCCGCCATGCGGGCGCCGTTGAACGCATCGATGGACGCATAGCGGCCGATTCCCAGCGGATAGCCGCTGAGCGACATGATTCCCGGCTCGGCGGAGCCGTTAGCGATCTCCGTGAGCGCCACTTCCGTCCAGCGCTCCCAGCCGGTGATGTGCCCCAGGATCTCCTTCATCGTGCGTCCGTCGGCCGTCCACGGCGTCGATGCTTGCTCGCCCGTCAGGTCCTGCACCTCGCGCATCAGCGCGAACCGGCACGAGCGGATGATCTCGATCAGCCGGCGCTTGCGTCCATCGCCGTCCATGTCGAGTGTCAGCCGTAACTCTTCGAGCAGCGAGCGCGGTGATGCGCCCGGCTCACGCGCCGCCGTGTCAGGCGCCGGTTCGATGGCGAACGGCGCCGGTATCGCCCGCACTTCGATGGCGCCGCGATCATCCGGCGGCTCGGGCACGCGTTCGCCGGCCGCCTCGAGCGCCTCGCGGTACGCGGCCTCGGCGTACGCTGTCTCAGCGGCCACTGCTTCAGCGTCCTCGGGCGCGATCTCGGGCGGCATGTGCTCGGGCGTACCGAACTCGTGCGGCGTCGTGTCGGCGATGGTGACGGGGGCGAGCGGGCGGCCGTCGTCGTCGACGCGCTGCGCTTCTATCGGCTTGCGGCTGTAGACAACGATGCTCTTCGGCAGGATCCGGTTGCCGATGTCATCGATGGCGCTGACGATGCGCGACTTGCGCGTGGCCTGCGAGTCGAGGATGCGGCGGAAGGCGCCGGTGATCGGCCCCTGCTTCCCCCAGTCGCTCCAGAACGCGACGTGGCTGAGCCAGTACACCGTCTCCAGGGCATGCCGGTAGCGCACGGCATAGGGCCGCAGCCCCGCGTCTCGCATCAGCTTCACGATCTGCGCCCGGCGGAAGATCCGTACGTGCCCACCGGCGTGCGTCCGATAGTTCTTCGACAACTTCCAGAAGACCTTTTCGGAGTACTCGTCCGGGACGCTGATGCAGAGGATGCCGCCAGGCTTGAGGACGCGCACCAACTCCTTCGCGAGCACGAGTTCGTCGTCGACGTGCTCGAGCGTTTCGGTGCAGATGACGCGGTCGAACGCGCCATCGACGAACGGCAGCCGCTCGCCGGCGGTCTGCAGCCAGTGCACCCTCGCCCGGACATCGCCCTCGCGGCGCATGATCTCGAGCAGGAACCGTCCGACCCGCAGGTCGTGACGCGAGATGTCGGCGCCGAACACCGTCGCCGGTGACTTCGCCAACTCGAGCACATGTCGCCCCGTGCCGCAGCCAAGGTCGATGACGCGGTCATTCGGCCCGATGTCGAGCAGCGCCGGGTCGATCGACTGGAAGCGGTCGAGAGACATCGCGCGCCTCTATCCTTCGCGTACGGGCGCGCCCGACATCGCCGAAGCGCCGTTCGCGGAGGGCGTGCTGGCGGGCAGTCCGCGCTTGCGTCCGTAGAGGATCATGTCCTTGCCGATGACAAGGTTGGCCGTCGCCTCGAGGCGTTCGAGCAGTTTCGGGCGGCGGTTGTGGAACCAGTTGTTGAGCCGGAAGTAGGCCCGCACGGGCAGGAAGTTCTCGTTGTCCTTGCCAAACAGGCAGCGCAAGAACCAGTAGCCTGTCTGCGAGGCGTGCCGGTTGCGCTGGAAGTGCACCTCCATGCCCTTCGCCTCGAGGATGCCCCACATCTGCCCGGGCCGGTAGCGGCGCACGTGGCCGCCGGGCGTGTGCCAGTACTCCCAGCTCAGCGTCCAGAACACCGTTTCGGGCCAGTAGTTCGGCACGCTGACGGCGACCTGCGCGCCCGGCTTCGCGACGCGCAGGAATTCGCCGATGCCGCGGTGATCATCCGGGATGTGTTCGAAGACCTCGGTACAGAGGGCGCGATCGAATGCGCCATCCTTGAACGGCAGGTTCTGGGCGTCCCCCAGGATGAAGTCCGCGCGGCCCTTCGCTTCGCCTTTGCGAACCAGGTCGTCGTACATGAACTTCGCCGCGCGGAGATCGTCGAGCGAAAAGTCGAGCCCGACGACGCGCACGGGAAACCGCGAGGCTTCCAGCGTGTGGCGCCCATTGCCGCAGCCCAGGTCGAGCAGCAACTCGTTGCCACCCAGCGGGAAGTGCCGGCGATAGTCGATGTTGACGATGTTGTCGGGCATGGTCGCTCGCTTCGTTCACGAAGAACCCAGAACCACCTCACCAAGAACCAGCGAATGGCTCTCGATCTGGTTCCCGGTGCTAGGTCCCTGGTTCTTGGTTCGCCGAGGCGAACGTCTTGCGCTTCAACGGTAGCAGCTCCTCGTACACGGCCAGCGTCTCTTCGGCGGCCTTGCGCCAGTTGAACGTCTCGAGCACGCGCTGCCGGCCACCGGCGGCGAGACGCTCGCGTAGCGCCGGATCATTCCACAGCATGCGGATCGCATCGGCGAGCGCGCGTGGGTCCCGTGGCGGCACGAGCCAGCCGTTCTTTCCGTGCTGCACGATCTCCTCGTACGCGCCGATCGACGTGCCGAGCACCGGCGCGCCGCAGGACATCGCTTCCGCCAGCGGCAGACCGAAGCCCTCGTGCACCGACGACGTCACGAACAGCTTCGCCGTATTGTAATGCCTGACGAGTTCGTCCGTCGGTATGCGGCCGGTGAAGTCGATGCGAGAGTTCAGCCCGTATTCGTTGACGAGCCGCGGAGCGAGCTTGAGCTGGTGCTTCTCGTTGTCGACGAACGTCACGCGAAAGTCCAGGTCGTCCTTGAGCAGGTTCAGTGCTTCCAGCAGGTAACGCGTGCCCTTGTTGCGGTCCTCGGAGTTGCCGACGTAGAGCAACCTGTCCGGCTCGCGCTCCACGCCGGGCAACGGCCGGAACGTGTCCGTATCGATGCCGTTGTAGACGGTCCGTACCTTCTCCGGCGGCAGCTTGAACGCCTCCTCGACATCCCGCCGCGACGTCTCCGACACGACGATGACGCGGTCGAGGCGCTTCGCCACGACCTCCTGCATGATCCATGGCGACCAGAGAATCCGGCGCGCCTTCTCGTACGTCGACCGCGCCTGGCGCAGCGCGTTCCGCATGTCGTACGACAGGGGATGATGGATCGTCGCGACGAGCGGAAAGCCCGAGGCGTGCATCGCCCATACGCCATAGGACAGCGTCTGGTTGTCGTGGACGATGTCGAACCGGTGCTCCTTGGACAGTTCTCGCAGCTTGAAGTAGGCGCGCACGCTGAAGTTCGCGAGGAGCGACGAGAGTGTGACGCGCGTCGATGCGAACTCGTAGAAGTTCACCGGGTGGAAGTAGCTCCACGGCTCCCGGTTGAAGATGAAGTCCTTCTTGTAGTGGTGGTACGTCCAGTAGCTGTAGTCGCGGATGTTGTGCACCGTCACGTCCTCGCTCAGCGCCGGGTAGGGCGCTCCGGCGATCACGTGGACGTCGTGCCCCATGCGGGCGAGTTCGCGGGTGAGGTAGAACAGGTAAATGCCCTGGCCACCCGAGTACATGTTGCCCTGGTACATGAGGAAGCAGATTTTCAACGAGGGTGCCTTTGGTGCAGCTTCTGTGACTGACGCCACATCCTAACGGAGCCGATTGCGGCTGTCAGGCGCGAGGCGGCGAGGGCGTCGCTGCGATTCTACGATCCGGCGCTCCGTCCTTCGCCCGCGTAGGGGCCAGCACCCAAGTCTGACGGAGTGGGCGATTGCCACGCGAACTGCCGTCGTATCTCACGTGACGTAGCACTCCCATCAGCCTGGCGGCGGGCCGATACCTACGGGACGTACGGTACGAGGATTCGAGGGAGTACCGCCGGATGGCGTTCCAGGACACCGCCACGACTCGGATCGATGACCGCGCCTTCCGGCAGGGCATGGTGCTCCTGCGCTGGGCGATTACGGGCGCGTACATCGGCATGGCGCTCTCCGGCGTCCTCGAGGTCACGCGCGTCGCGCTGCTACTGAGCGCTGGCCCACTCGTCGCCCACCATGCGTACTTCACTTACGTCCGCCTGATCCGGGCGCGAGGCGAGGCTCGCACGCTGTTCATCATTCGCCACGCGGATGTGATGATGACGACGGGTGTACTGATGGCGCTCGGCGATGTCGAGAGCCCGGTGTGGGCCGTCTACTTCATCTCGATTGTAGGCGCGGCCCATTTTCAGACGCGCCGGGAGATGCTTGCGTACTGCGCCTGGATCGTCGTGAACTACGTCTTCGCCGCCGGCGCTGTCGCGGCGCTCGACGGCGGCGTGTCGTGGTCGTACGTTGCCCTCATCCTCGTAATCCTGGCGTTCCTGGCGCTCAACGCCATGGTGCTCGCGGGCGGCGAGCAGCGCGTGCGCGATGTGATGGCGTACGCCGCCCGGACCGACTCGCTCACGGGTCTGCCGAACCGTCACTGCTTCCACGAGAGCTACACCGCATTCCTCGATGATGCGCTCGCCCGCGGCCTGCCGCTCACGCTCATGCTGCTCGATGTCGACCACTTCAAGCTGATCAACGATCGCGATGGTCATCCGGCTGGTGACGACAAGCTGCGTGACGTTGCTTCGGCGCTCCAGTCCGTGATGCGCGAGACCGACATGGTCGCGCGCTACGGCGGCGACGAGTTCATCGTCGTTGCGCCGCGCACCACGCGCGACGACGGCGTGCGCCTCGCAGAGCGCCTCGGAGAAGCGGCGCGCGCCTGCAACACGAGCATTAGCGTCGGTGTCGCCGTCTTCCCGGAGGACGCGCAGACTCACGACACGCTCATCGCCTCGGCCGACGTCGCGCTCTACCGCGCCAAGCAGGCGGGCCGCAACTGCGTCCGCACGGCCGTCGCCGCCTGAGTCTCGGCCCTGTCGCCCGTCACATTGATTCAACGTGAGCGTAATCAGCACGAAACCCACCCGGCTTCCGCCGAGGCGATACTGCGCACATCGGTAGGGTCCGTTGACGAAGCGGGAGGTGCCATGGAGCGCAAGGAGCAGACGCCGAGAACGGACCGCCGCTCGCGATCGCGCGCGGGTTCGCCGCCTTGGACGGGACGCTACCGAGTACAGGTGCGTGCTACGTTCGTGAGGCTCAGCCGCCCCGCCACGGCGCCCGCCTCATAGGCGCGATCGGGGCTGAACAGCCTGGCCGCGAATCAAGCGAACGACATTCGATTGTGGACAAACAAGCAAAGGGCCGGCACGGACGCCGGCCCTTTCTTGTTGTGGTTCGATGGATACCCTTGCCCCTTAATGCGGTTGGTCCGGGGTTGAGCAGCCTCACCCGACAACCATCGCGCCCACGTCTGACGGTGTTGTGATCGCCGTCCGGCCCGGGTAGCCGCGCGCGAGCGCCTGCTGCATCATCGCGCGGGCGATGCGCTCTTCGCCGTCGATGGCGAACGCGGCGATCGTGGAGCCGCCACCGCTGAGGTAGGCGCACAGCGCGCCGGCGTCCTTCGCAGCCGCGAAGATGTCCTTCATGCCCTTGAACAACGTCGCCCGTGCAGGTTGATGCAGGCGATCCTGCGTCGCCACGTCGAGCGCGTCCCACGCGCCCGTTGCCAGCGCGCCGACGAGAAGCGCCGCCCGGCCGATGTTGTGGACGGCATCGTCCTTCGACAGCGATTGCGGCAGGAGCTTGCGACTCTCGCCCGTCGGCATCTCGAAGTCCGGGATGAACAGCACCACTCGCAGCCCCGGGGCGATCGTCGACGGGATGTGCCGGTAGCCGTCGCCCTCACGCACGACGATGCGCAGGCCGCCGAACAGCGCCGGCGCCATGTTGTCGGCGTGGCCCTCGAGTCCGGCTCCGAGTGTGAGCATCTGCGCGTCGCTCAGGACGCCGCCCATGAGCGCGTTTGCCCCGACGATGCCCGCGGCGCGTGCTGCGGCGCTGGCGCCGAGGCCGCGGCCAATGGGGATCGTCTGCTCGCCGCGCACCGAGATCTCGGGCGGCGCCGGAACGTGCGCAAGCCGGTACGCCGATCGCGCGGCGTCGGCTACGAGGCGCACGAGGCCGTTCTCGTCCGGCCCGCGATGTTCGAGAGCGATCGTGACATTCTGCGTCAGCGCGAGCGCCATCCCCAGGCTATCGAAGCCCGGTCCCAGGTTTGCCGAAGTCGCCGGCACCCGTACTGTCACCGTTTGCGCCATGACTGCGAGTGTAGCCCGTCGTCACCTAACGTCACACTGGCTCCGACATTCAGCCGTGTTCATCGGGCGTTGGCGGTCGGGACGGGTAGGTGGAGTCGCGTGTCAGCCGCCGCCGAGCTTGCCGAGCACTTCGAGCTCGTCGGCGCTGTGCTCGTCGCTCCACGTGCGTAGTATCTCGTCCGTCCACGAGCGCAACACGTCGACCTGATCCTCGCGCCGAGGCACTGTTGCGAGACGGTCAAGGAGCCTGTTCAATTCGCGATCACTTATCACGGTGATTTCTCCCGGTGGGAGCGGTTCAACCAGGTCCTCGTGGTTCACGTCAGTGGCTTTGTTCAGCGGTCCGTCCAGCGCCGGGGTCATCGAGTCTCGCGTACTGCGGGGTAACCGTTGGGGCGGAGGGGCGAATCAAGATGTACGACGGCACGAGCCGTATGGGTCGCACCTGTGTCGATGAATGGGGCTGCGTCGCCGCCGTCACGGCCTTGTTGGCGTCTCGCGATGATCGGTTCATTGTCGCCTCCTGCATTCTGCGACTGCCACACGCACACCCGGATGTCGTCTGACAACGCCCAACCCTGAGGAAGTCAATAGCGATGGCGTAGACACATGGCTACCGCCATCCGTCTCCCGCACCCCGCCCGGGGTGCATCACACTAGCAGGATCTCAGCCGCGACTCGTGCCGCGAATCACAAACACGTGGTGCGCCTGGCGATTGGGTAGCGAAATATTGCGGAATTCGCACGGGGCATCACGTGGCCGTTACGCAATCCGTTTGCGCCGCCGCTTGGCGATTGGCATTCACGAAATTTTTCGGCCGAGAACGCCGCCACACAGCCGATGGCAACGCGGCCGATACAATCCGCCCATGACCGTAGCGATCGTGACGGACACCACGGCCTGCCTGCCGACCGCGCTCGTCGAGCAGTACGGTATCACCGTCGTGCCTCTGCATATCAACTTTGGTGGCCGCACGTTTGTCGATGCGCTCGATGCGGACACGGCGGCGTTCTACGAACTGCTGCGTACGACCTCCGGCCGCCCGACAACTTCCGCGCCGTCGCCCGGCATGTTTATCGATGCGTTCACGCGCGCCGCGGCGAGCGCCGATGCCGTACTCTGCATCACCGTCTCGAAGCAATTCAGCGCGATGTACGACTCGGCGCGTGTTGCGATCGAACAGGCCCGCCCGATCCTGCCAGGGTGCGACATCCGGCTTCTCGACTCACGGAACGCGGCGATGGCGCAGGGCTTCGT
>JANPBN010000293.1:0-1533 GCA_031430415.1 Dehalococcoidia bacterium | reverse complement strand
CGATCACAACCTCAACGTCGATCAGCCTGCGTCGCTCCGTGCACTGAACGCGGGCCTGCCCACGCTCTACGTCCCCGGCGACGTCACGATGAGCACCTGGCTCACCGCCTCCCACCTCGATGCGCTCCGTGGCGGCGATGCGCTCTGCCGCGAACTGGCGCGCCAGATCGACATCTGGACGCCGCGCCTCCACGCCACCGGCCGCGGCATCATCCCGGCGGAGTACGTCGCGCTGCTGCACGATCCGCTGGCCGTCGCCTGCATGATCGATCGCCGTTTCGTGACGTCAGAGACAATGCGCGTCACCGTCGCGATGCACCGCAACCACATCCGCACCTTCATCGACCCCGCCGACGGCCGTGAAGCCGAGGTCATCACGTCCGTCGACGCCCCCGCCTTCGCCAACTTCTGGCTGCAGACCGTCCTGGCGTAACACAAACTCTCGCAGCGAAGTGGAGATCCAGCTCCGCTGGACAGCCGCCTACCTTCAACCCGTTACGGCTCCAAGCCCCATCCGAATCTCCCCTCACCACGACGTGGAGAGGGGCCGGGGGTGAGGCCCGGGGTGGGGCGTGGCATCCACCGCAACCTCACGCGGCGATACAGAGCTTTTAACTAACCACCAACGGGTAGTACTTGTTCGAGGTGACGGCGCCGGTCGATCCGATCGAGCCGACGGTGCTGTTCAGGTGGTCGGGCGTGAAGGCGACGGCAATTCGGTTAGCTTGCCGCGGCTCGTGAGCTCGAACCATATGGTGTCGAGATCCGGTTCGTTAGCCCAGTCGCGATCGGGCAATGGCAACCCTGCCTCGTCCGACACCTCAACGTAGCCCGCCCGAACCAATCGTCGCAGTGCAGCGACTACCTCGGCAATAGAGAACTCACCACGGTTGTCTCTACAGGTGAGGTTCTGTTCGTCATTGAGCATGTCCATCATCAGGGGCAACGTCTCAGAGTCGTCGCGTAATGTCTCCATTATCCGCAGTTCGTCTAAGGTTGGCATTGTTATCCTCCACCGCCGCTGCGGTCACCACTTCCACGGCGGCTTGTAGTGGTCGTGCGGTTTGCCGCGAAGCCGAATCACATCTCCAGCCTTGTCGACCAAAAGTATGCCTCATGTACTGTTGCCCAGTTTCAACGTGCTCGGCGCTCAAAGTCCTCCAACTTCCAACGCCCACCCGCTACCGCCGCGCGATCAGATCGCTGAGCAGCAGCAGCTCCGGATCGCTCACAGTCGCCGAGGCTGGCACCATCGCATCCGCAAGGGCGCGCGTCGTCGCCACCGTCGTCGCGAGCGCGAGCGCCGGCTTGGCGAGCAGCTTCGCAGCAAGCGCGCGCGCCTGCGACATCAGATCGGCATCGGCGTGCACCGCATTGACGAAGCCCCACGCCGCCGCCTGCTGCGCCGTGAAGCGATCGCACGTCATCACGAGCTCCTTCGTGCGCGCCGGCCCCAGTTCGCGCATCAGCCGCGGCAGCGCGTTCCACGTTAGTGGCAGCCCGAGGTCGACCTCCGGAATCGAGAACCACGCC
>JANPBN010000292.1:0-2605 GCA_031430415.1 Dehalococcoidia bacterium | reverse complement strand
CGAAGCCGTCATCGGTGCGGATCTTGAAGTGAATGTGCGTGGCGCGGCCCGGGTACCAGCCGGGGTACACGGTGGTAAACGCGGCCTTGCCGTCAGCATCCGTGGCCTGGTAGCCGCGCAGGAACTTCTTGCCGGTTGCGTCCACTCGGGCATCCGACACACCGGAGTACACGCCCAGCGCATCGCATTGCCAGACATCGACCTGTGCTCCCGAGAGCGCCGCACACGAGCCATCGCCGCCGACACGTGAGACGGTGACGGCGATATCGAGCTGATCGCCCACCGAGACGGCATTATCGGAAGGGTCGCTGCGGATGTCCGATCGGTTGAGCATCTCGTCGACGAAGTACGGCCCTTCGGTCAGCGCCGGCAGGACGACGCAAGCGGGCAGTGCCGCTGTCGACTGCGCCGCCGCGGTCGCAGCGGTGGTCGCGACCGACGCTGGTGCACGCGTCGCCGTCGCCGAGGGCGAGGCGCCGTCATCGCTGCACCCAACGACGAGTGAGACGCTCGCGATCCCGAACAGGCCCAGAACCTCGCGCCGCGTCATCAACCGGCCGATCAGAACGTCGTCGCTGTCCATATCATCTCCTCGCGCTTCGCCGAACGTCGCTGAGGATCAGGCTAGCAGGTGACACGCCCGGGATCGTAGTCCGGCAGCTCGAAGGGTATGAACAATGTGTTGCCGGGCGCGAACCGAGGGCGCCGGATCGGCGGGACGGGCGCTCGCTACGAAACGAGATCAGACCAGGCGGCCATGTACTCCATGAGGACGAAGGCGTTGCCGCCTCGGCGGGAGCGGCCGCAGCGGCGGAAGCCGGCCTTCTCGAACGAGCGTTGAGCGCGCGTGTTCCAGTCGAGCGTCTTCAGGTAGACGCGGCGGAAGCCGGTGACGGCGATGATATGACGCACGAGCGCGGATACGGCGTCGGTGCCGTACCCCTTGCCCCAGCAGTCGCGCTCGCCGACGGTGATGCCGATCTCGGCCTCGCGGCGGACGGCGTCGATGTTGTAGTACATGACGTTGCCGATATGCCGCCCGCGGTGATCTTCGATGGCGAAGCTGCGGCGGTAGGGGCTCGGGAAGGTCATCTCGTCGCGGTAGAGCGCGAGGTAATCGTCGAAGGTCGCAGCGAAGGGACGGGCGGCATCGTAGCGCGCGAGTTCGGGGTCGGTGCGCCAGCCGTAGTCGTCCCGCGCATCGGACAGGCGCTTGTCGCGAAGGATGACGAGTTCGCCGCGGGCAACCTCGCCATCGACTGTCGTTGTCACGACCCGTCTCCTGCTTCCGCTTCGATCGCTTCTCGTGCGCGGAGGACGACCTGCCATTCGTTGCGGTGGGTCATGACGCGCAGAGCTTCTTCGATGGCGAACCACTCGACGCGGTCGTACTCGGCGTCGTGGCGATCGGTGGCGCCGGCGCCGTCGGGCCGCAGGAGGAAGTGATGCACCGTCTTGGCGAAGCGTACGCCCTCAAGGGGTCGCGCGAACGTGTACTCGATAGTGCCGAGGTCGCCGACGATCTCGGCACCGAGGCCGGTCTCCTCGCGGACCTCGCGCAGGGCGGCATCCCGCATGGACTCACCGTACTCGGGCGTACCCTTGGGGAGCGCCCACAGGCCTTCGTGCGAGCGGCCACAGAGCACGATCTCGATGCCGTGCGCGCCGACCCGGTAGACGACGCCGCCCGCCGACACCGCCTGCTGCACACGAAGGTCCCGCTCAATCGTCACTCGTCATCATCCTCATCTCTATCGTCGGCGACGCTCTGGTCCAAATGCAGCTTCAGGCTCATCGGATCTTCGATGAACTCCGCTTCGGCCAGGGCATCGGTGATCGCCTCGAGGACGCGTTCGTCTTCCGATTCGGAGGCGAGCTGGTGGAGGACGTCACGGGCGGCGGGGCCGCCGATCTGGCCGAGGGCCGTAATGGCAGCCTCCTGCACCTCGGCGTCGTCGTCGAGGGCGAGGGTGGCGAGTTCGGGAATCGATTCCTCGTCGGCGAGGGCGCCAGCAGCGGTGGCCGCCTCGAAGCGCATCTCGGCGTCGTCGCTGTGCATCTCCTCGGTGATGGTGGGGAGCCATTCGAGGTCGGCGTTCCGGCCCATGGCGTGTACGGAGCTGATCTGTAGGCGCCGGTCGCCGCTGGCGTACGCGTCTTCGATGAGGTCATGGACCCACTCGTGGCCGCGAACGCCGACGGACTCGATCGCGCGACCGCGCACCTCGACGATCTCATCCTCGCTGCGGATGACCTCGCGGAGCGCTTCCTCGATCTCTTCGATCCGGCGGCTCGTCTCTTCGAGCAACTCGGCGCGAAGGAGAAAGCGGCCGAGGCCGAGCGCAGCTTCAGCCCGGACGATCGCCTCGGGATCCTTCAAGAGCCGCAGCAGGATCGCGACGAGATCGGCGCCCTCGTACTCCCAGAGCGCCTTGATGGAGTCGGCGCGCACCTGCACGTCGTCGTCGACGAGGCCGGTGAGGAAGATCGCCGTGAAGTCGAGCTCTACGTTGTCCTCGATCATCTCGGCAAGGCGGTCGACGACGTTGCGACGGCGCTGGATGCTCAGTCCCCGCCAGACATCGAGAAAGCGTGTTCGATCGTC
>JANPBN010000291.1:0-13521 GCA_031430415.1 Dehalococcoidia bacterium | reverse complement strand
GGTGTTGAGCGGCGGCCGCATGAAGGCCGGCGGCGTCAAGTTCGCATCATCCGCAACGGAGGCCCGCGGCCACGCCGAGGCGATCCTGAAGCTCGAGATCGGCGGACAGATGCCACGCGGCGTGCTCGTCGAGTCGAAGTCCCCGGTGAAGAAGGAGTACTACGCCGGCGTCATCTACGACGCCATCGCCAAGCTTCCTGTGGCAATCTTCAGCGATATGGGCGGCATCGACATCGAGGAGGTAGCGGAGACGCACCCCGAACACGTCGGTCGCATGCACTTCTCGACGTTCCAGCCCTTCCACGAGTACAAGATGAAAGAGCTCGTCTCGTCGCTTGGCATCAGCGGCAGCGAACTCACGGCCCTCACGCGCATTCTCTCGCAGCTCGCCCAAACGTTCCTCCGATACGGCCTCACGATGGCCGAGATCAATCCGCTGGCGCAGCTTGACGACGGCTCGTTCATCGCCCTCGACTCCCACATGGACATGGAGGAGGAGGCACGCGACCAGCAGAAGGCGCTCCTCAAGGAACTCGGCATCGGCGACGACGAGACGCGCCAGGCGCGGCCGCCCACTGACTTCGAGATCCGCGGCGCCGCGGTCGATGCGTCGGACCATCGCGGCGTTGCCGGCCGAGTCGTGGAGTTCGATGGCAACCTCGGTTGCGTCATCGGCGCCGGCGGAGGCAGCCTGACGATCTTCGATGCGCTGCGGAAGTTCGGCGGCACGCCGGCGAACTACTGCGAGATCGGCGGCAACCCGAGCGTACAAAAGACCGCTGGCCTGACGAAGCTGATCCTCAGCAAGCCGGGAGTTGAGAAGATCTGCGTGATCATGAACGTCGTGAGCAATACACGCGTCGATATCGTGGCGCGAGGCGTGGTCAAGGGCGTCATCGAGTCGGGGTTCGATCCGGCGGAGAAGATCGCCATCTTCCGCATTCCCGGCTCGTGGGAAGAAGAAGGCTTCAAGATTCTCGAGAAGTACGGCGTCGAGTTCTGCGACCGCACCGTGCCGATGTCCGAAGCCGCACGGCGCGCCGTCGAGAAGATGAAGGCGGGAACGTAGCCGATGTCCATTCTGATCGACGAGAACACGACATTCATCATCCAGGGCATCACGGGCCGCGAGGCCGTGAACATGGCGCGCGAGTGCCTCGACTACGGCTCGAAGCTTGTCGGCGGCGTGACGCCCGGGCGTGGCGGCCGTGACGTTCACGGCGTGCCCGTGTACGACACGGTGAAGGAAGCCACATCGAAAGGCCGCGTCGATGCCACCGTCATCTCGGTACCACCCGCGTTCGTCCGCGATGCGGCGTTCGAGGCGGTCGAGAACGGCATCAAGCTGATCGTCATCGTAACCGAGCGCATTCCCCGGCTCGAGGTCGCGCAACTCGTCGAGTACGCGACCCGGCACGATGCGCGTGTCATCGGCCCCAACTGTCTCGGCGTGTTATCGCCAGGCAAATCGCGCGTCGGTGGGATGGGCGGCGCAGCGGTGTCGGCGCGCCGCGCCTACCAACCCGGCCCAATCGGCATCATGTCACGATCCGGCGGCATGACGACTGAGATTGCGAACACGCTCACGGCCGCAGGTCTGGGCCAGAGCACAGCGGTGAGCATCGGCGGCGACGCCATCGTCGGGTCGAGCTACGCCGAGCTCATGCCGCTCTTCGAGGCCGATTCGGACACAAAGGCAATCGTCATCTATTCAGAGCCAGGCGGTCCCATGGAGGCGCAACTCGCGAAGTACATCAAGGAGACCAGGTCGCGGCTCCCCGTTGTCGCGTTCATGGCCGGCCGCTTCATGGATGAGATGCCCGGTATGCGCTTCGGCCACGCCGGGACAATCGTCGAAGGCAAGGCTGACACCACGTCGGAGAAGATTGCGCGCATGCTCGACGCTGGCATCTCCGTCGCAGAACAGATCCAGGACATCCCCGGCATCGTCCGGGAACGTCTCGCGAAAGTGAGTGGCTGATGGGCGCCAGCACCGCATCCGGCATGTTCATTCGCGTCGAGGTCGATGAGTCTGTCGCCTCCGACGCGACCGCATCGAAGCAGCTCGCCGGCATCTGTCCCGTGGACATCTTCGCCGTCGCGGTCTCAGGCGGCGTACGAATCGTCGAGGACAATCTCGACGAATGCATTCTCTGCGGGCTCTGTCTTGCCGTTGGGCCGAAGGGCGCTGTCCGCGTCGTCAAGCTCTACGATAACGACGCGCTCCTTGCGCCGAACTGACTTCCGACGGACCGGCCACGCCCGTGACCGATGATGCGTCGTTCGACGACGACGGCGAAGGGCTGGCGCGTGCCGCTGCGCTCGCTGCCGCAGCAGAGGAAAGCGGACACGCGCCCGACGAACCGGTAGCCGGAAAGCGCCCGCCGCTGCGCCAGTTCGGGCTTCGCGCGCTCGTCATTCTCTTCATCCTGAACGCAGTCGACGAGTTCGATCGCGCGATCTTGGCGATCGGGCTGGACGACATTCGCGCTGACTTCGGTATCTCGGACGCGACGGTCGGGCTATTGCCACTCGCCGTGATCTTCATCACGGGCATCGTCAGCCTCCCTGCAGGAAATCTCGCTGACCGGACGAAGCGTGTGAACATCCTGGCGGCGGGCGCCATGATCTGGGGCGCTGCCGGCCTGATTGCCGCGACGTCCGGCACCTTCATCCAGCTCTTCCTGACACGAGCGCTGCTCGGAACGGGTCAGGGAACCATCGCGCCGACACACTTCAGTCTGCTGTCGGACTACTACCCCGTGAGCGTGCGTGGCCGTGTCCTCGGATATCACCGCGCAGCGAACCCGGCAGGGCAGGTGATCGGCGCGGTCGTTGGCGGTGCGATCGTGGCGGCGGCGGGTTGGCGCTGGGGCTTTGCAGCGGCCGCGGTTCCGGGGCTGATCTTCGGACTCTATGCACTGACGCTGCGCGAACCGAAGCGCGGCGAGGCCGACCTGGCGCAGGCCGTTGTCGACAATCCCATGCTTGCCGAGTTCCTCAGGGAGCCCGAAGACAAGATGGGGTTCTTCGCCAGCCTCGGGACGATCTTCCGCAATCGCACGCTGCGTTATCTGATCTTCACGAATGCCGCGCTTGGCTTTGCGCTGTTCGGCATCATCTTCTGGATCCCGACGTTCTTCGAGCGGGAGTACGGCTTTAGCACGAACGGGGCGAGCCTCGCGCTCGCCGGGCTCGCGTTGGCTGGCTTCATCGGCACGTGGTACGGCGGGCCGCTCGCGGATGACAACGTGAGGAAAGGCTTTACGCACCTTGTGCGGGTCGGCGTCGGCGGCACGGCCTTTCTGGGCGTGACGTGGACGATCGGATTCCTCGTGCCATTCGCGCCGCTGACGTTGGCGTTCCTCATGGGAGGGGCAGTGGTCACGTCGCTCGTCATCCCCGGCGTCAGTGCGACCGTTGCGGCCGTAGCGCCGCCCCGCATTCGCGGCCAGGCGTTTTCGGCGTTCGGCCTGGCGCTGGCGGTGTTCGGCGCGTCCGCTGCGCCGTTGGTTGTGGGGCTTCTGTCTGAGCTGTTCCAGGCGCAGTTCGGCGTCGACAACGGCACAAGTTTGCGGTTCGCCATGCTGCTCTCGACGACGCTCGTCATGGCGTTGGGAACCTGGCTCATGTATCAGGCGAGCCGCACCGCCGCCGAAGATGTCCAGCAGACGCTGAGCGAGTTCATAGCGTCATATACCCGGAGATCAGACTCACACAGCGTGGGCGTGGCACGAATCGTTTTGCGCCCTAGAGAAAGTTCGTGACCGTCTTTCGTTCTCGATCGGCGACGCCCGTGGCAATCGCCGCCTTGGCGACTTCCCGGGCGACATTCTTGAACACCGTCGGGTGGAACACGCTCGGTATCACATACTCGGCGCTGAGTTCGGTTCTGCTCACGGCCGCCGCGATGGCCTCCGCAGCGGCGAGCTTCATCGGTTCGTTGATCTCTCGTGCGCGTACGTCGAGTACCCCGCGGAAGAGTCCCGGGAAGCAGAGCACGTTGTTGATCTGGTTCGGGAAGTCTGAACGCCCCGTCGCCATGACGGCAACATGCGGACTGGCCAGCTCCGGGCGAATCTCCGGATCCGGATTGGCCATCGCCATCACGATGGGATCACGATTCATCTTCTTCACGTCATCGACCGTGATCTGGTTCGGGCCCGCGAGTCCCAGGAAGAGGTCCGCACCCTCCATCGCGTCGCTCACGCTTCCGCTCACGCCTTCGAGGTTCGTATTGTCGGCAAACCACTCCTTCATGAAGTTCATGCCTTCGGTACGGCCCTTGTGGATGATGCCCGTGCGGTCCACGCCAATGATGTTCTTTACGCCCGCCGACAGAAGAATCTTCGAGCACGCGACGCCCGCCGCGCCGACGCCGAGTACGACGACCTTGATCTCGTCCGGGTGTTTCTTCACGAGCTTGAGTGCGTTGAGCACGGCTGCGAGCACGACGACGGCGGTTCCGTGCTGGTCGTCGTGGAAGACCGGGATGTCGAGTTCCTTCTTGAGGCGCTCTTCGATGTAGAAACATCGCGGTGCCGAAATGTCCTCGAGATTGATGCCACCGAAACCGGGAGCGATCATCTTTGTGATCTGAACGATTTCGTCCGGATCCTTCGTGTCGAGGCAGATCGGCCAGGCGTCGACGCCGCCGAATGCCTTGAACAGCATCGCCTTGCCCTCCATGACGGGCATGGCTGCCCTCGGACCGAGGTCGCCAAGTCCTAGGATGGCTGTCCCGTCGCTCACGACGGCGACCGTGTTGCCCTTGATGGTCATCGAGTACGCGAGATCCGGGTCCTTGTCGATGGCCAGACAGACGCGGGCAACGCCCGGCGTATACACAACCGAAAGATCCCGCCGGCTCGTCACGGGCACCTTGTTACGAATCTCGATCTTTCCGCCGCGGTGGCTGAGGAACACCCGATCCGCGACGTTCCTGATGGTGACACCCTTGGCCGCGCGCACGTGGTCGACGATCTCTCGTGCGTGCTCGCTATCACGAGCCGACACGCTAATCTCACGAATGATCGTCGTGCCCGTCGACTTCACCACATCGATGTCGCCGATGTTGCCGCCGCACTCACCTACGGCCGATGCGATTGCCGCGAGCATGCCGGGCTTGTTCGGGTACTGCGCCTGGAAGCTAAAAGTGTACGTCGCTGCCGGGAGATCCTTCGCGCCGCTGCCGTTCTTACGAGCCATGGGGTGCCTCTCTTCGTGTAGTCGCTGAGATTCGTATTCTAGGCGCGGCTCTTGGTTAGGGCTAGTTTGCGGGCCCGCGCTTGCACCCGGTTTGACTCCGTCGTATTGTCACTATCGAAGGCGTGAATCAAACTCATCGACGGGAGCGCGAGCGATGGCAGTTCAGGAAAATGCGCGAGTCACCGTCGAAGACGGGATCATCGTCGGTACAGCTGACGGTCGCGAACTGAAGGCTGACTTGTTTACGCCCCCGTCCGGCACCGCCAATCGTGCGGGCATCCTCCTCGTACACGGCGGAAGCTGGCGGAATGGAGATCGGGCGCAGTTGCGGGGATACGGCATCCTTCTCGGTCGTGCCGGCTACACGTTGCTGAGCTGTGAGTATCGCCTTGTCCCCTCGGCGATCTGGCCAGCGCAGATCCACGACGTGAAGGCCGCGCTTCGATGGTTCCGTGCCAACGCCGCCCGGTGCGGCGTGGATCCGGAGAAGATCGCCGTATCTGGGAACTCGGCGGGCGGACACCTATCGCTGATGGTCGCCGGAACCCAGAATCAGTCCGAGTTCGAAGGCCAAGGCGGAAACCCGGGCGTGTCGACGAGCGTCAGTGCCTGCATCGCGTTCTACGCCCCGGCGTTACTTGGTCGCGCGGGCGCCGCCGTCAGCGACACGGTGCGCGAGCTCCTGGGACCGGCCGCAAACGACGCGACGATGAAGGGCGCCAGCCCCATCACGTACGCCGGGAGCGGCTACCCACCGACGATGCTCATCACCGGCAACAACGACGACGTCGTGCCGGATGAATCGAGCATGCGGATGTACGCCGTCCTGCGGGAAGCGGGCGTGAAGACGGAGCTTCATGTCTACGAAGGCGCACCGCATGCATTCGACGCTGTTCCGGTGTACGGCCGGCAGTGCGCGCAGATCATGCAGCTGTTCCTCGACCGCCACGTTCTCGGCCGCCGCCCGGCGCTCGCTGTCGGAGCGACGGCCTAGCCGCAACCGCTGCTAGCCGGAATATGTCCAGCCGAGGTCGTCGTCGCGGAGGGGCGCGCCCGCCTTGATCTGCCCACCGTCGGTAATGCGCCCAACCACAAGCGTATGATCGCCCACGGGCAGGCCACCTTCGACCTCACATTCGAACCACGCAAGCGCGTCCTGCAGGACGGGGCATCCGGTCGCAAGCAGTCTGTGCGGAACCCCCGCCAGCTTGTCGGCCGCCGGGGCGCTGTTCGCCGCACGGCCGGCGATCTTGTGCCGGTTGGCTGGCTGGAGGAATGAGGCGATGAGCCCCACGCTGTCAGTTCCCATGACGTTGACGGTGAAGACGCGCGTCTCCCGGATGTTCGCCAGCGTCCGCGCATCGTTCTCGAGCGAAAGCGCGACCATGCGCGGCTTGAACGAGATCTGCATGAGCCAGTGAGCGGCCATGACGTTCAGCCCCATCGGCCCACGCGAGCCAACGACGTACATGCCGTAGTTCATCATGTCGAGGGCAGGGACGGCGTTCTCGTCCGACACAAGCGTTCCTCCGTCCTTGGGCGTCCATTCGAGTGTAACGCCGGTGCCCATTGCTCGCTCCCGTGCCACAGAACCCCCATCCATCTCTTGACAGCCGCCCAAGGCGCTCGTTATTTTGGTGATACCTAAATAAATGCTCCAGGCAGGTGCGATATGACGACCGAGACAATCCCCGACAACCAACCCTTTGGCTTCTTCGGAGCCGAAGCGCTGGGAGACCCGTTCCCGGTCTTCGCCATGCTCAGGAAGTCGCAACCAGTGATGCGCCTGCCGGGCTCCGACACCTTCTGGGGTGTCTTCCGCTACGACGATGTCCTTCGCATCCTTCGCGACCCGGAGACCTTCTCGTCAATGGTCGACGGGCGCTCCATGCGTGGCGAGAAGCGGGCACCGACCATCCTCTTCGACGACCCACCCATGCACACCCGGATGCGCGGCATTCTCGCGAAGGCCTTCACGCCGAGCATGATCGAGCTGCAACGTGACGCCATCCGCGCGAACGCTCTCCGGATGATCGAGGGCATGCTCGCCACTGACCAGCCTGCCGATCTCATCGAGCATCTCGCCTACCCCCTACCGGTGATGGTGATCGCAGCCATGCTGGGCGTCGAAGACGGCGACATGGCCACCTTCAAGCGTTGGTCGGACGCCATCATCGGCAACGTCGCGATGACGTTGATGGATCCGGAGAACGATGACATCGCCGACGTGAATCGCGAGTTCGATGCGTACTTCAAGGTGCGCCTCAACGAATTACGCGCACGGCCCGAGAACAACTTGCTCAGCGAACTCGTCCACGCCGAAACCGATGAAGGGCGTTTGAGCGAGGAGGATCTCCTCGTCGTTTGTCGCGTTCTGCTGGTCGCGGGAAACGAGACGACGACTGGCCTGATCGTGAACTCGATCAAGGCGATCGATCGTTTTCCGGACGTGCTGCCGCGCCTCAAAGCAGAGCCAAGGCTCATTTCGTCGATGGTCGAAGAGACGTTGCGCTACTTTCCGCCGTTTCCGGCGACCATCCGCCGCACCACCCGCGATGTCGAGGTGTCTGGCGTCACGATTCCGAAGGACAACCGCCTACTCGCGATGCTCGCCTCGGCGAACCATGACGAGACGGCCTTTGATCGTGCCGAGGAGTTCTTGGTGGATCGCGATCCGAACCGTCATCTGGGGTTCGGCATGGGCATTCACTTCTGCCTGGGAGCGCCACTCGCACGCCTCGAGGGAAACATTGCGATGGATCTGCTGGTGCCGCGGATCACAGCGCTCACCATCGAGTCCGCAGAGGACGACGGGGTGCTCAAGCCGGGCGGTCCCTCCAAAATGATGGTGCGATTCGACCGCGACAGTGCGTTCCGCGCCTAGACCGGCGCCAGCACCCGCAACATATCGAGCGTGTGCTGTGTTCGCGCCGCCGGATCCGCCGAGGCCGGCAGGAAGTTCAACACAGGCACCGTCACTCCGGCATCAACGTACGCCTGTATCTTCCGCATGCACGTCTCAGCGTCGCCGTGGACGATGAGGTCGTCGACGACCTGTCGCGGAATCGCGGCGGTCGCCGCCTTTCGGTCTCCGGCCTTCCACGCATCCCACATCGGCGCCAGTGCGGCGCCACGGCCGAGCCATTCGTGGAATTGTGCATACACCGGAACATTGAGATACGCGGCCACGGAGCGGCGGCCGAGGAAGTCCAGGAATGCATCGTTATCGGTCATGCAGACGAAGATGCGCGCGACAACTTCGAGCTTCGACGGATCCTTGCCGGCCTTCATAGCGCCATCGTGGGCGGCGGCGACCACTTTCGGCACGTCGCTCGCGCTCAGCCAGTTGATGATGACGCCATCGGCTTCGCGCCCGGCGAGGCGCAGCATGCCCTCGCGCAACGCTGCGATGTAGATCGGAGGCGGATCGACCAGCGTGCGGGACATCCGATAGCCGGTCATGCGCAGACCGTCGTAGTCCTCGGTGACCTTCTCCCCGGACATCGCCTTCTTGAGCAGACGATTGACGTCACGGACGCGCTGGAATGGCCGCTCGAATGGCACGCCGCCCCACTGTTCGACGATGACTGACGACCCGGCGCCAATGCCAAGCGCAAATCGGCCCGGTGCCGCCTCGGCGATGCCCATTGCTGAGATGGCGAGGGCGAGCGGTGCGCGTGTGTACACATTCGCGATCGCCGTGCCAAGGCGTAGCTTCTCCGTCCACGCGGCCGCCACCGCGAGCGGTGTGAAACAGTCGATACCGTCCACCTCGAATGACCACGCGTCGGTGTAGCCGAGCCGCTCGGCCTCCTGAAGCGCGTCCTTGTGCGCGTGAAGCGGCAGGCCATCGAACGGAAAAGTGAATCCCCAGCGTTTCATGACGGCATAATCGCCCACGCGGTCGTTGCGATCCAGCGCGGGGGTGGCGGCTACGTGATGCCGCCCCGATACTGGCACCGTCGCAGCCACGGTTCGAGGAGGCAGCATGGACGCGTACAAGGCCATCGTCACGAAGCGGGATACGCGCTCCTTCACCGAGGTCGCTATACCGGAGGACTCGCTGCGGCGCATCCTCCAGGCTGGGCGCATGGCCGGGAGTTCCAAGAACACGCAGCCTTGCACGTTCATCGCGATCGATGATCCTCACGTGAAGGCGGAGGTGGCCAAATGTGGCGACTTTGCCGGATGGGCGCCAACCGCGCCGTTGCTCATTGCTGTCGCGGTTCCGGGTGACGCGCCCCGTAGCGAATTCGATGCCGGTCGGGCTGCCCAAAATATGATGGTCGCCGCCTGGGCCGACGAGATTGGCTCGTGTCCACTCACCATGCATCACGTCGACTGCGCCCGCGATGCGCTGGGGCTACCCGAAGGGATGCGCGTCTCGATCGTCGTCGGCTTCGGATATCGCTCACGCCCGCCCAAGGGAACCGCCGAGTCCGCCCGCAAGCCCTGGGACGAGTACGTCCGCCACAATCGCTACTAAGCCGCTGAGATTCGCATTGCGAGCCTAACCTCATGATTATCGTCACTGGATGCGGCCGATCCGGAACAAGCGCAGTCGCTGGCGTGCTGCACGGCGCTGGCATTTCGATGGGACACGACCTCATCGAGGCGGATGAGTCGAACGCCGAGGGATACTTCGAGGAGCGGCAGGTCGTCGTCGCGAACGACGCTGTTCTCAACGCCGCTGGACTGGGGCAGTGGTTTGCGTCCGCGACGCGCCAGGAGATCCTAGCCGCAGCGGAGGCCTACCTGGAGCCGATGGCTGAGATCGCGGCGGCCGCCACGCCGGGCTGGAAGGATCCGCGCTTTTCGTTCACGCTCGAGGCATGGATGCCGCTCCTCCCGAGCCGACCGCGCATCGTCGTTTGCCTCCGGAACCCGGCCGAGGTCGTCGCATCGACGCTCCGCTACTACGGCCTTGCGGGCGACGAGGCGGCAGGAGCCGCCATGCACACATGGCGCGAAGAGTGCGGTCGTCTTCTCGAGATCATCGGTGACTATCGCCTTGATGCGACATGCGTCGAGTTTACGTCGCTCTGTGAGACACCCGAACTGGCGGTGGAGTCCCTGGCGCGATTCGTCGAACGGCCGCTCGATGCATCCGGAGTCAAGCGCGATCTTCGCCACCACGCGCAAGCAATACCCGACGAGGCGCAGGAGCTGTATGGTCGGGTTCGCTCACTTGCGGCGCCCGTGGGACACACGTGAGGATCACGCTTTACCGTGAGCTCAGCGCCACGTAGATTACAACCCACGTAACGTGCGTTAGCGAGGGAGCACTCCATGAAGGCGGCTATCTTCCGCGGCCCGCAGCAGCCGCTCTACATCGAGGAGATCCAGATCGACGCGCCGGGACCCCGCGAGGTGCTCGTTCGGACGGCCGCAGTTGGCGTCTGCCACAGTGATCTTCACTTCGTCGATGGTCTCTACCCATACCCGGCGCCGGCCGTGCTCGGCCATGAACCAGCCGGCGTCGTCGAGGCGGTAGGGGAGCAAGTCACGTACGTTCAGCCCGGCGACCACGTCATCGGCTGCCTCTCAGTGTTCTGCGGCCATTGCGAGTATTGCCTGACGGGACGCCCCAGCCTCTGCACGAACCCCGAGACCAAGCGCGCGCCGTCGGAGGCGCCGCGACTGTCGCAGAACGGCGAAGCATTGTTTCAGGGCCTCGATCTCGGAGGGTACGCCGAGCAGATGTTGCTCCACGAGAACGCGATTGTCAAAATCCGGCCCGACATGCCGCTCGATCGCGCCGCTCTCATCGGGTGCGGCGTCATGACCGGCGTCGGCGCGGTGTTCAATACCGCGAAGGTGCCCGCCGGGTCGTCGGTTGCCGTGTTCGGTTGCGGCGGCGTTGGTCTTGCGGCGATCCAGGGTGCGCGAATCGCCGGCGCCCGCATGGTTATCGCGGTCGACACCGTGGAGTCGAAACTGGCGATGGCGCGCGAGCTGGGCGCCACGCACATCGTCGATGCCTCGTCGCACGACCCGGTGAACTCTATACGCGACATAACCAACGGTGGAGTCGAGTACTCCTTCGAGGCCATCGGTCTCAAGATCACGGCAGAGCAAGCATTCCGGGCGCTCGCGCCGGGAGGCACGGCGACCGTGATCGGCATGATCCCGGTGGGGCAGAAGGTCGAACTCGACGGCTATGAGTTCCTGCGGGAGAAGAAGATCCAGGGCAGCATCATGGGCTCGAACCGGTTCCGCGTCGACATGCCGCGCTACATCGATCTCTATCTGCAGGGGAAGCTCAAGCTCGACGAGATGATCAGCCGCACCGGTCGGCTCGAGGACGTGAACGAGGCCTTCCGCGCGATGAAGGCGGGCGAAGTCGCGCGCACAGTGCTCAAGTTCGACTGAAACTTAGCGCGGACCGCCGCCAGCGATGTTCACGAGTGTGACTGCGGGGATTCACTGGGACCCCGAGAGCGTGTTCCGGTTCAACCGAGCATCCACCCTCGATAGCGGACTGACTCACACGTAGGTCTACTCAAGCTCGGACCGCTATTCGCCGAACCAGAACGCACGCCGGGATCGGGCGAACTCGCGCTTATCCGCAGCCGTCTGGATCGTTGGCTCGATGTACGGCGCCGTGACGGCTGGTCCGGTCAGGAAGTCCACATCCACGCGGCCAACGCGCCGATCACCGAACTCGATGTAGCAGGAACCTGCGCCGTCATACGGAGTCGCCGTACCTTGTTTGCGAAGCTGCACGATGAGGTGTTCCGCGACTGCGCGAGCAGCACTCTCGGCGAAGATGCCTGCCTTGGGAACCGGTGCGCTCGTCACGTCGCCGATGGCGTACACGTTCTCGAACCGAGTGGACAGGTTCGCCTTGTCGACCGGGATCCAACCGCCGACCGCGAGCCCCGAAGCCGCTACAACATCGGGCACGCGATGCACCGGGACGCCGAAGAAATGGTCATACGCCAGGGCGCCGCCATCTCGGAGCTGCGCCGTCTTCGTCGCAGGATCGATGGAAGTGACGCACTGGCTGGGCACGAAGCTGATGTTTCGCTCCCGGAAACGCTCGAGGATCGCTGCGGACGCCGGGCGCGATGCGGGGATCGGGATCCCCCACGGCGAGATCACGCTGATCTCGATGGCACCGCGTACACCGCGTTCGGAGAAGTATTCGTCGAGCAGCATTGCCGCCTCACACGGCGCTGGTGGGCACTTGAACGGTTCACTCAAGACCGCGATCACGACACTACCCGACGTGATCGTGGGGAGCACGTCGCGCACCGCGATCGCTCCCGCGACGGAGTAGAACTCGTGGCCGCCCTCGACAAAGCCCGGTGTGGCGCTCGTGTCGTAGTCCGCTCCTAACCCCACGATGAGCACGTCCGCATCGTACGCGCCTTGATCCGTGACGACATGACGCGTCGAGGGGTCGATCGACGTGATCAGTTCCTTCCGGAACGTGACGCCCGGCTTCGCGATCGTTTCATACCGCATGCTGACGTCGTCCCAAGTCTGACGTCCGAGCATCAGTTCAAACTTGGAGAACCCAAACACGAACGCGTCGTTCTTGTCGATGAGCGTAATCTGGATCCCGTCACCGAACTCCGCGGAAAGGCGGGACGAGAGTTCGAGCCCGCCAAATCCCGCGCCGAGTATCACGATGTGCGGGCGGTCCTCGGTCAACGGCGCCTCCTCTTCAGATTGTCTGTCGCTGGAACGGCCACCATACCCAGCGGTTTCACTCAAGTGCGTCTGGGCGCCGGCAATACGCCATGCCGCGTCGATCTCCGCGTTCGCTCAGCGTATCCAACGGCACGCAACATGCAATCGAACACACGGGACGGTCCGCCGGGTCCATCGCGCGGCTCTCGCCCGGGCTTTACATCGCCATCCCCCCGGTGTACGCTCGACGGGAGGCTGTCCCCCCCGCTCGCAGCAGCTCGTCATCGCCAAAGCCAACGCGTGCAAGGTTCGCGCACTCCGTCGCGAACGTGGGGGTAGGACGTTGTCGCACCGACTTTTCCTTGTCGTCTGTCTGATCGCCGTGACGTTCGCCGTCACCATGCGATTCGCCGTCCCGTCCACGCCGCTCGCTGCTGCCGTAACGACCTACGCATCGGACACGTTCAACCGCTCGGCGACGGGTGGATGGGGAGCGGCGGACACCGGCGGCGCATGGGCGATCTCCGGTACCCCGGCGGCGTGGAGCGTCTCGCCCTCGGCCGGGGGCACCGTCAATGTTCCGCCGAACGGACAGGAGCGTGGGACGCTGAGCGCGGTTGCGGTCCGCGATGTTGAGATTCTCAACAAGGTCGTCCTTCCGCGGAGCTCGCAGAA
>JANPBN010000290.1:0-2201 GCA_031430415.1 Dehalococcoidia bacterium | reverse complement strand
ATCGTCGCTAACGAATGCCAGGACGAGCATGTTGATGCCGTAGCGCGTTTGGTCGGCGTCGCGATCGATCTTCGTGAAGTCCGCCGGCACGGCTTGAAGGATGCCCGGCACGTAGAGCGGTGCGTCTGGATCGAATCCCTGGGAGCAGTCGATGTCACCGTCGTTGTCGTAATCCGTGCCGCGCAAGCAGCGGAGGAACGATTGCGCACCCTCGTCCGTGGCGTTCTGTTCGTCGATGTTGTTGCAGAACTTGATGGCAGATATGGGAGACAGTCGAGCGAAGAAGATCGCGCCGGTCACGCAGACGCTGCTGTTGAAGCCGAGCATCGATGACACGCCGTCGCCGGGAAGCGCCGCCGCAGTCGCCGTCGCGGTCGGAGTCATTGTCTCCGTGGGGATGCTTGTGGCGGTCGGTAGCTGTGCGGCACCGATCGCGATCGTTGCGCTGGGGCACACGGCCGGGCTGTAACACTCGACAACTGCGTCGCCGTTGGAATTGCCGACGGCTACTTCGTGCAGCGTCAGTTCTCCGGCGGCATCGCCGTTCGGCACCGTGTAGTGGATGGTGGCGACGCGCAGTTCACCACCGGAGGCGACGACGGGCCCGGTGTCTGCGCTGTAACACGAGAGGAACGACAGGGCGCGGTCGGTGGCGGGATCGTTGTCGGCGCTCGGCGAAGGCGGGACGCAGGCCCAGGTCCCTGGCGTGAGCTCGGCGAAGTCGGGGTTGGCGTTGAGGTTGCCATCGGCGCCGGCGGCCGGTGCGAAGGCGAGTTGCGGCGCGGCGACCTCGAAGTTGAAGGCGTTGACCTCGGTAGCGCCGGCGAGGGCGTGCTGGTAGACGACGGCGACATCGAACGCGGTCGTGCCGGCGGCGAAGGTGCAGGCGGACTGGACGCCGTCGGTGGCGACATCGCAGTCGAGAGCGAGTGTGTCGACGGCGGGGAACGCGCTGGCCGTGATCGAACGGAAGAGCACGGGCGCGGTCGCGGAGACGGTGAGGATGACGGCGATGGCAAGGCCCATCGACCAGCGTGCGGATCGGCGCATGGGGCCTCCCGGTTGGTACGTGACATTCGAGCGGGGTAATCCGAGTATACGCCGCATCAGGGGCCTGTCAAGCAGAGTGGGCGTCAAGTTCCGCTGCGGCCGGGCTTACGCGATGCGGCGTCGCGGACAGGCGGGTATGTCGCCAACCACGACCAGGTCTCTGGAGGTGATGACGCCGTCACCGGTCATGTCGTAGCGGCGGTGATAGCGCGGCTGACCCTCGCGCGCACCGAGTCGCTTCAAGATGCCGCGGATGAGTGCGAGGCGCACGCTGACGGAGACGCACTCGACGCGCGGCGTCGCTGTCGCGGTGGGGGTTGACGTGGCCGTGGGCGTCGCGGTGGGTGTGGGTGGCAGCGGACCGTCGCCGATGACGATGGCCCCGGCAATGCAGATTCCGGGATTGGGGCTGGTCGGGTTGCAGTCGGGCCCGGAGCCGAGGAGGTTGCCGACCGATGTGCGGTAGAGGTCAATGACCGACGTACCATCGGCGGCATCGTAGTAAACGCTCGCGAGCTTCAGCGTTCCGCCGGGCGCCACTGTGACCGGCGTTCCTGCGTTGATGCAGTCCAGGAACGACCTCGCGATGTCGGGCGATGGATCGACATCGCCGCTGGGAACGGGCGGCGTGCATCGCCAGGGGCCCGCGAGATCGGCGAAATCCGGATTGGCGTTCAGTTCCGCATCGAACCCGGTGCGTGGTTGGAGCACCTGCTGGTTCGCGTGCGCGAGGATCGACAACGAAAGGAGATCGAACGGCCGAGGACCGGCGCCGAGAACGATGTCGACGACGACAAGGCCGGTGCCGCTCGGGTAACCGCAGGCCGTCTGGATACCGCTCACGGCTGGTGCGCAGTCGACGGCGAGGAACGCGGCGTCCCGTGGCAATGTGGCATCGACGACGCGATCTGGCACAGGGGCGACTGGTGTGGGCCAGGGTGTCGGCGTGGCGGTGGGCGGCGGCGGCGTACTGGTGACGCTCGGCGCCGACTGGACGACGATCGAAGCGTCGGCGCATGCGCCGACTGCGGCGGCGTCGCACTCTACGAGCCCGTTCCCGGCGACGTCGCCGACGCCGACGCCCTCGAGCCAGACGGCACCTTCACCTGCGGCGATGACCTCGTAGTGCACGATCGCGATAAGGAGGGACG
>JANPBN010000289.1:0-4134 GCA_031430415.1 Dehalococcoidia bacterium | reverse complement strand
CTTCGATGTCACGCACGCGCACCAGGTCCTGCAGCACCTGGGCGATCCCGTGGCAGCGCTGCGAGAGATGCGGCGCGTGACACGTCCGGGCGGCATCGTCGCCGCGCGAGACGGCGACTACTCGTCCTTCGGCTGGGCGCCGCTCGACCCCCTGCTGGATCGCTGGCTGGAGCTCTATCGCGCCGTCGCGCGAAAAAACGGCGGCGAGCCGGACGCCGGGCGGTTCCTCAAACGCTGGGCGCTCGAGGCAGGCTTCCGCGACGTGCGCGTGTCGAGTTCGACGTGGACGTACGCTGACCCCGGGTCGTGCGCATGGTGGGGCGGCATGTGGGCCGACCGCTGCGAGTTCTCGGCGTTCGGCGAGCAGGCCGTCGCCTACGGTCTGGCGACGCGCGACGAGATCCTCGCGATCGCCGACGCGTGGCGCGCCTGGGCGTCGCATCCCGACGCATACTTCTGCGTCCCCCACGGCGAGATACTCGCGACGGCCTGACGACGCACGTGAAGGACAGGCGCCCCCACCCGCTCGCGGTTGCCTTAGCCCTACCTTGCATCGATCCCGCATACTGCCGTCATGGAACCGCAGATCCGCTACACCCGGCGCACCGATGGCGCTCGCACCGCGTATGCGGTGATCGGCGACGGCCCGGTGTTGATCTACACGCCCGGCTTCACGAGCCATCTCGAGTGGAGCTTGACCATGCGCGCCGGCTCCCCACACTTCCGCGACGAGTTAGCGCGGCGACGCACGCTCGTCTACTACGACCGACACGGCTGCGGTCTCTCCGACCGCAGGCGCACCGTCTTCACGCCCGAGGACGACATGCTCGATCTCGACGCCGTCATCGAAGCGAGTGGCGTCCAGCAGGTCGACATCTTCGGCATCTCCTTCGGGGGCCTTGTTGCGGTGCGCTACGCTGCCGAGCATCCGGAACGGGTCCGCCGGCTGATTCTCTTCGGCACCATGCCCAACGGTGATCGCTCCACGTATCCGCCCGAAATGCAGGCCCGGATGAAGGCGATCGCTGATCTCCGGCGATCCGACCACGAGTTGGCCGCCCGCACCGTTGCAAGCCAGGTCTTCCCGTCCGGCATCGACCCGGACACATTCCGGACTCTCGTGAAGGCCACCAGCGAATCCGCCACCGCGGAGATGCAGGAACAGCTCGAATCGGTGCGTTTCGACAACCGGGACTACCTGCCGCGAGTCGCCGCCCCAACGCTCGTCATGCATCGTCGCGGCGACCAGATGGTGCCATTCGTCGCCGGACAGTACCTCGCGCGCCGGCTGCCGAATGCGCGCTTCGTTCCGCTCGAAGGAGACGATCATCTGCCTCAGTTCGGCGATGTCGAATCGGCGCTGAAGCCCATGCTCGAGTTTCTCGCCGAGGACGAGGTCTCGTCTGCGCCCGTCACGCCCGCGTCCACGCAGACAAGCGCATCAGCAACGGGTACAGCCATCATCCTCTTCACCGACATCGCCGACTCCACCTCGCTGACCGAGCGCATGGGTGACGCCGCCTTCCGCAACGCATCGCGTCGACTCGATGATGACGTGCGTGCTGCGATCCGCGATGTCGGTGGGACGCCCGTTGACGGGAAGGTGCTCGGCGATGGCGTCATGGGCGTGTTCACGTCCGCGACACAGGCACTCCAGGCAGCGCAACGCTGCGTCGACGCCGCCGGCGACCTGCCGATGCACATCGGCCTGCACGCCGGCGACGTCATTCGCGAGGACGACCCGAAGAGTGGGCAGAGCAACGTGTACGGCGGCGCCGTGAACATCGCATCCCGCATCTGCGGACTATGCGAACCCGGCGAGATTCTCGTCTCAGCTACGGTGCGGGAGTTGGCGCGGACATCCGCCGGCGTCGCGTTCGAAGATCGCGGCGAGCACGCCCTCAAGGGCATCGCCGATCCCGTACGCGTGTTTGCGGTGCGGAAGGAATAACGAGAGGAGCACGGCGTGATCAAGTTGTACGATGCTGGGACCAATAACCTCCTGGGTGAAATCACCGAGGAACAGCTCAAGCTCCTCCAGGGCCAGTTCGAGGAAGAGTCCATAGACGATCAGGACTACTTCGTGAATACGGCGACCCTGGAAATGCTCAAGGACGCCGGCGCAGACGCCCAGCTGCTCGCCCTCCTACAGCAGGCGCTCGGAGACAAGGGTGAGGGCGATATTCGCTGGTCCAGCGAGTAACGCAATTGAGACGAACGGCGAACCGTTGCACGACCCGCGGTGATCCGGTTGGCGCCGATTCGCTCTACCGTGCCCGTGTGTTGTAGCGGGGCGCAGAACCGGCCGCCGCGATTGCGGCGGCCGATGCGAAGAGCGAACTGGGGCCGGCGAGGGGATTCGAACCCTTGACCTGCTGTTTACGAAACAGCTGCTCTACCACTGAGCTACGCCGGCGTGGAAATGCCCCGTTGACGGGGGCGTCGGCATTGTATCGAAGGATGCGGCACCCCACCAATAAGGGAGCTTCCGGGCTTCTGCACCCAGACCACAACTCCCCGTCGAATCCAGCACGTTAGCCGCAGTCGCTCGGGCCCGGGCCTGCGTCGCCTTCTCCCGCATCCGCTCTGCGCTCCCCCGCGTTCAAGCGGGTGACACGGCCGGTGTGACTTCGCCCCGCGTTCCGTCTACGCTCGCCGAAGTCGACGCGATCCCAAGCTCAATCTCCGCTGCCACGCCCCGGAAACACGAAAATTACCGAGCAAAATGCCAAGCCGAAGCTTGCTTCAAGCCCGAAGCTTGCCGCTTCAAGCCCGGAGCTTCCTGCCGGAGGTCCGGCTTTACATGATGGGCTTACCATAAGAAATATTCTTCCAAAATGGCGCGCGAACATAACGCCGTAAGCCGCCACAGGTGTAGGATCGCCGCCTATGGCACTCCCGCGCCTCGCCCTGCCGCTGCTCATCGCACCGCTCCTCGCTGGGCCGCTGCTCGCCTGCGCGACGGTGGCGCGTACCGCCCCCGCCACGCCGATCGCGGGCGACCCTGCGCCGGCCACGGTGTACGCGCGGATGAACGCCGCGATCGCCGACGTCGGCGGGCTGCACGCGATCCTCACCACCGAGACGACGGAGGCGCCGCATCCCTACACCACAACACAGGAGCTCTGGCTCGATGGCCTCGGTCGCGGTCGCACCGAGACGGCGACGACGTTCCTGCTGACGCCACCGGTCCTCCGCCGTGCCACCAGCATCGTGCTTGGCGACGAAGCCACGGTGCTCCTCGATGCCGCGCCGCGCATGACGCACCAGGCACTCGCGTGCCGCGATGCGCCGGACGCCGCCTTGGCGCTGCTGTTTGGCTGCCGCGGCTTCCTCGAAACGTCGCAGACGCTCGTGCAGGAGGGGACCTCGTACAGCGGCACTGCCGCAACGGCCATCATCACGCGCGGCGTGGCCCAGGGCCGCGGCGCGAAGACCTGGTTCGAGGACACGCTCTATGTCGACCGCCTGACGTGGCTCCCGATTGCACTGGAGACGGCTGCCGTCATCGACGATGGCCAGCAGCACGATCTCCGAACCACCACGACCTACCGCTACGGGCGCTTCGACGAAGCGACCGCCCCTGCCCTCTTCGACGCGACGGCGCTCGCCGGACCGACGCAGGCGCCGGTAGCCGCGCTCGGCGACCTTGCCGCCGGCGTGCCGTGGCCACGTCGCATCGATGCCGCCGGGGCGACGCTCGTGCTGGCGAGCACCTTCGTCGCATCGACCGAGAACGCCGCCTGGCTGCCGTATCGCGCCGAACTGGCGTATCGCCCAGCGCACGACGCGTTCGCCGCCGCGGACATCGTGCTACAGCTCATGCCGGCCGGTGCGCCGATGACGGCGAGCGACGTCTTTGTGGACGCCCCACCAGGCCGGATCGTCGTGCGCGCGACCGCGCCCGGTGCCGCGTCGAGTGCGCGCATCGAGGCGATCGCGGCGGCCCTTTCGGCGTTGTTGCGTCCTTGACAACGGGGTGCAACGAATCTGTGTCAGATCGCACAGCTTGACATTGAAACGCCTCAAACGTCTTGGCGTTCGGATCGGTGATAGATACTATGGAGTCGCCCGACGGGAGTCCCCAGGGCCCCGCGAGATCAAGGAGCAGCGCCGTTGAGTACACCACGAAAA
>JANPBN010000288.1:0-3907 GCA_031430415.1 Dehalococcoidia bacterium | reverse complement strand
GGACCATCAGCCCCCAGACCGACGGCCGGCGCGCGATGCTTCGCGTTCTCGAGCTCGTCGCCGATCGCATCTTCTGCCGGACGCGCGCCGATATCCGTTTCACCGAGCCGCTTGTCGCCGATGCCCCCGCCTACACATTCGACACGACGCACCCCGTACGCTCGTTGACGTACCGCACCAGCGCGCCACCCGCGAGCGAGGCGCACGCGTTCGGCGCTGCAGCGATGGGACAGAGCACCACCCTCGCCGATGCCGAGCAAGGCGACGCGCCGATCGCCATCGTGCGCGACATCACCAGCACGACCGCCGTGCTCGCCAACGCGACGGCCGTCGCGCATCTGCGCCAGCAGAAGCTCGACGAACGCGACGGCGAGCTCGTCGTGCAGCCCCACGTCGGCATGGAACTCCTCGACGTCATCGCCATCGACCAACCCCTCGCCACCGCCTCGACGATTACGGCGCGCGTCGCCGCCATCGCATGGCGCTACGACAAGCGAAAGTCGCTCCTCGACCAAGCCCTCACCCTCTCCCCTCGCTGACCCCGCGCGCCCGCGGGGCTGACCCACCCGCAACGCAATTTGGAGGCACAGGTGACGACAACTTCGATCGATATTCGCTCAGGCGTCCTGCGGAGCTTCGATGCCGGTTCGTATACGGCGACGGTGCAGGTGACGGGCAGCCTGCAACGCTACGTCACGGGGCTGCCGGTCGCCCGCAACATCGCCGCGAGCGAGATGACGGCCGGACGCAAGGTGGCGGTCGTACTGTTCGATGAATCGAACCCGTCGGATGCCGTGATCTTCGCCGTCTGGACGTAGAGGCGCTACGATCCCGCCATGAGCGACCTCCCCCCGGAGCGCATTGCACTCGACACCGCGGACAGCGTCGAAGTGCTGACGCTAATGGACAACGCCTGCGATCTGCTGCTGCGTGGCGATGAGCGTGTGCGCCGTGCCGGCTTCGGCTCGGCGGGTCGCGTCGTTGCGCCGCTGATGCTCGATGCGTCGCTACCCGGAGTGCTGGTTGCCGAGCACGGATTCTCGCTGCTGGTCACGATCACGAAAGGCGGGCGCCGCCGCACACTGCTGTTCGATGCCGGTATGAGCATCGACGGGCTCGCGCACAACGTTGATGCCCTACAGATCCCGCTGCCGGACATCGAAGCGATCGTGATGAGTCACGGGCACATGGATCACGTTGGCGGCCTGCACGGACTCGTGCGGCGCTGGGGCAAGCAGCGTCTGCCGATGCTGGTACATCCGGATTTCTGGTTGCGGCGCCGCGTCGCGATCCCGGGCCAGGAGCCGATGGAGCTGGCGACGGCGAACAAAGCTGCAATGGAGGGCGCGGGCTTCGACGTGATCGAGGGCATCGCGCCTTCGCTGCTCTTCGACGGATGCGCGCTGATCACGGGCGAAGTCGGCCGCACGAGCGACTTCGAGACCGGGTTCGCGGTGCATCAGGCGCATCGCGACGGCGCATGGACACCGGATCCGCTGATCCTCGACGACCAGGCGTTGATCGTGAACGTGCGCGATCGCGGACTGGTGATCGTGACGGGCTGCGGACATGCCGGAATCATCAACATCGTCCGGCACGCGCAGGCGTTGACGGGCGAGACGCGCGTTCATGCCGTGATAGGCGGGTTCCACCTGAGTGGCCCTCTCTTCGAGCCACGCATCGGCGCCACGGTTGAGGCGCTGGCCGCCGCTGCTCCATCGATGATCGTGCCCGCGCACTGCACCGGGTTCACGGCGATGCGTGCGCTGGCGGACGGCCTGCCGGATGCGTTCGTGCAGAACAGCGTTGGCACGCGCTTCCTGCTGTGACGACGCGTACGATGACGATCGGTCCGCGCGTGTTTCGATGGGGCGCGCGCACCTACATCCTGGGCGTCATCAACACGTCGCCTGACTCGTTCAGCGGCGATGGACTCGACTCGGTCGATCGGGCGGTAGAACAGGCGCGGCGCTTCGCCGACCAAGGCGCGGATATCCTCGACATCGGCGGACAGTCGACGCGGCCCGCTGCGGTGAAGTCCGAGGCGGGTTTCGATGAACTGCCGCCCGAGGAGGAGATTCGCCGCGTCGTGCCAGTGATTGCGGCCGTGCGCGCGGAACTGCCGTCGATGCCGCTGAGCGTCGACACGTACAAGCCGCAGGTGGCGCGCGAGGCGATTGCGGCAGGTGCGCACCTCGTGAATGACATCGAAGGCTTGCGGCGCGATCCGGCGATGGCGCACGTCGTTGCGGAGGCCGGCGTTCCAGTCGTCATCATGCACAACCAACGCGGTCGCCATGCCACGGATGTGATGGCATCGATCACTGAGGGGCTCCGCGCGTCGATGGAGATCGCGGCTCATACAGGGATCCCACCGGAGCGGCTGATCGTCGATCCGGGCTTTGGATTCGGCTGGACGCCGGAACGGAACATCGAGATGCTGCGGCGGCTGCGCGAACTTGCTGCGCTAGGGCTGCCGCTGCTGGTCGGTACATCGCGCAAGTCGACGATCGGGGCTGTGCTCGGCGGCGTTGGCGTCGATGATCGGCTGTTCGGCACCGTGGCATCGGTGGCGCTGTCGATCGCTGGCGGCGCGGACATCGTCCGCGTGCACGATGTTGCGGCGACGAAACAAGCGGCGCTGCTGGCCGATGCCGTCGTGCGCGGCTGGCCCCGGGAGGACGCATAGTGGCGCGCGTGTTCCTGGCGCTGGGCGCGAACGTCGGAGACCGTCGCGGCAATCTCCTGCTGGCGCTGCGATGGTTGGCGCCGCAGTGCCGCGTCGTCGCGGTGTCGTCGCTGTACGGATCGCGGGCGATGGTGGCCGAGGGCGCGGCTGCGGGGCCGGACTTCTTCAATGCGGCATGTGAAGTGGAGACGGATCTTGCGCCGGAGGAGTTGCTCGCGCTCCTGAAGCAGGTGGAGCACGCCATCGGCCGCCGCCCGGCCGCGCGATGGGCGCCGCGGCCGATCGACATCGACATCCTGCTGTATGACGACATAGCGATCGAGTCGGCGGATCTCATCGTGCCCCACACCGGCATCGCCGAGCGGGCGTTCGTGCTGGCGCCGCTCGCGGAGATCGCGGGGGATGTGATGCATCCGGTGCATCGCAGGACCATCGGCGACATTGCCACGGATATCGACTACGTGGGCCTGACATACCAGAGCGACGCGGGGTGGGCGGCCTCAGTGCTAGGCTGATCGTATGACGATGCAGCAGACCGCGCCGGACTTCACGCTGCCAGGCCTCGACGGGCGGAGCTACGGACTGCAGGAGGCGCTCGCGAGCGGGCCCGTGCTCGTGGCCTTCTGGCAGGCGCACTGCGGCGCGTGCAAGACGGCAGTCCCGTACCTGAACCGCCTCCACGAGGCCTATGGGGACGCCAGCTGGTCGTTTTGGGCGATCGCCCAGGACGACGAGGCGACCGCGCGTGAGTTCGTGCGGCAGTACGGCTTTCGTCCGACGGTGCTGGTCGACCGGCCGGCGTTCGCGGCTTCCGACGCCTACGACCCCGATTCGACGCCGACGCTGTACCTCATTGCGCCGGACGGTGGCATCGAACTGACCGTTGATAGCTTCGACAAGGCCGGGCTGAACGAGATCTCGCGGCGCATCTCCGTATGCGTGGGGCGTGAGTACGTCGAGGTCGCGCCACCGGGCGATGGGGTGGCCGACTTCAAGCCCGGCTGAGGCCCGCTGCACCGGTAGGCCGTGTGCCCGCCTTGACGCGAGGAGACTGAGAGTGGGGATTGACAGGGCGGAGCTGCAATCCCATACTCGGTCGCACGATACTTATGGTAGGTGACGAATCGTCCCCGCGGGCGGGAGTACCAAGATGAGGACCCTGACACTCGGTTTGGCATTGGGCGGTGGTGGCATGAAGGGCGCTGCTCACGTCGGCGT
>JANPBN010000287.1:0-2574 GCA_031430415.1 Dehalococcoidia bacterium | reverse complement strand
CCGGTCCCGTGCTAGTCGAACACGACGGTCTTGTTACCGTAAACGACGATGCGATTGCGCAGATGCAAGTCCACGGCCCGCGCCAGAACGGTCTTCTCCAGATCGCGGCCTTTTCGCACCAGATCAGCGACGGCATCGCGATGGCTGACGCGCGCGACGTCCTGCTCGATGATTGGTCCCTGGTCAAGCTCCGGCGTCGCATAGTGCGCCGTCGCTCCGATGATCTTCACGCCACGCTCGTGTGCCTGGTGGTACGGCCGAGCACCCGCGAATGCCGGCAGAAACGAATGATGGATGTTGATGATCCGGTTGGGGTACGCCCGAACGAAGTCGTCGCTGAGGATCTGCATGTACCGTGCGAGGATGACCAGGTCGATGCGGTGGTCCGTCAGCATCGCCAGCATTCGCCGTTCGGCATCGTGCTTCGTCGCCTGCGTCACCGGCACGACCTCGTACGGCACGCCGAACCGTGCGGCGACACCGCGAGCGTCGTCGTGGTTGCTGATGATCAGCGGTATCTCCGCGGCGAACTCGCCCATGCTTGCCCGCGCCAGGATGTCGTAGGCGCAATGCTCGAGCTTCGACATCAGAAGCGCAATCCGTGGGACGTAGTCTGAGAAGCGAAGGGTCCACACCATCCCAAACCGCTCGGCGATCGGACGAAATGCCTCGCCGATGCCATCGCGAGGTATCGAGAAACCCTCGACATCCCACTCCACGCGCTGAAGGAAGACGCCCTCTTCGGGATCGGTGTGTTGATCGGCGTGGACGATGTTGCCGTTGTGGCGATAGAGAAAATCAGAGACCGCGGCGACCAGACCCTTCTGGTCGCCGCACGAGATCAACAATACGGCCGTCACAGCATCTCTTGGCATCGCGCTATTCTAGCAATGCCGCCACCCGGGCACGCTGGGTCCCTATTCGTCCGACACCGACAAGAGGTTCCCATCGGGGTCCTTGAACCATGCGATGCGCGCTGCGCCGAAGGACCAAATCCCGAGGTCATCCTGGGACATGCCCTCATAGCGTTCGAACGTCACGCCGCGCTTTGTAAGTTCCCGAACAACTCCTTCGATGTCGTCAACGGACCACCCGAGCGACGTATAAGGCGGCGGCGCCACCGCCTTGACCTTCGCGATGCGTAGCGTTGTCCCGTTCGCGTCGAAGACCATCCCGTACGGATCTTCGGCCATCATTTGGAGCCCGAGGGTCGATTCGTAGAATGCCCGCGCGCGCACCGCATCCGCCGTCGCCGCGAACCCAACCAACTGCGCGCTATCGAGCATGTTCGCTCCTCCTCGTTCGCTTCAACGGCTACATCGGTATGATACGCCTCGATATGCTCCGACTCTACGACGTGGCGTCAGTTTGTCTCGCGATGGCAGCCCTGTCGTTCTCGGCGTGCCTCGACGCCTCCGCCCCGCGCCCCCTGCACACCGGGTGCACGTCAGAAAGACGTATCGCTCTCACGTTTGACGACGGGCCGAATCCGCCGTTTACCCAGCAGTTCATCGACATCCTTCGACGCTACGACGCCGCTGCCACGTTCTTCGTCACCGGACAGGCCGCTCAACGTTCCCCCGACCTCGTGGCGGCGGAGCACGCTGCTGGAATGGCAGTCGGTGCTCATTCGTGGGATCATCGCGCTGGACTCGAACGCATATCAGCGCAGGCTTTCGCCTTGGACGTGGCCCGCGCCGATGACGCGATCGCGCTCGCGGCGGGGTTCAGCCCCCGCCTGTATCGGGCGCCGTTCGGCCACTGGAGCCGGACGATGCTTGGGACACTCGATGCCCATGACTACAGCGCCATCGGCTGGGACGTCGATTCCCGTGACTGGGACATCAGCGCGACGTCCGACGAGATCGTCGCCAACGTCGTCTCCAACGCGCATCCGGGCGCGATCGTGCTCATGCACGACGGTGGCCTCGGCGGCGGTGACCCTGATCGGCAACGCACGCTCGCTGCCCTTCCCCGGATCATCGATGCACTCCAACGCGACGGGTATCGACTCGTCACGGTTCCGGAAATCGCCGCCGCACCTGAACATGCGGGAGCGCCCGGCAATCATGCCTGCGGCCCGAACAAGTGACCGTATCGGCGCGTCCACCGCGTGGCCGTTCAGTGCAGGTCTGGCGCGATCGCACCGGAACGCTCGTGGCTTGGGCATCTCTGGCAGGGGTTGCCTCACTATGCGTCATCGTCCTCGCCAAGCCGTTCTTCTTGGCCGCCGACTCCGCTCACCACTACGCGCACGTCTGGTACATCAGCGATCAGCTGTTCCACCATGCGCGTTTACCACTGCGCATCGCTGAACTCGAGTCCGGCGACACTCTGACGTTCCCGTATGCCATCGTCCCGTGGATGATCGCGGCGCCATTGCGCGCCGTCGTCGGCGACTGGGCCGTCACCGCAACAATGGTTCTCGGCCTCTTGCTGTACGGATATGCCGCGACGCGCGCACGACCGACGCTGCGCGACCCACGGTTGATATCGTTGCTCTACGCCAACACGTTCCTCATCGAAGGGTTCCTTTCGTTTCAGATGGCATTCATCTGGAGCGTTGCACTGTTC
>JANPBN010000286.1:0-9634 GCA_031430415.1 Dehalococcoidia bacterium | reverse complement strand
CCTCGAACCCGACGATGAAGAGAACGATCATGACATCGCCCAGCACCTTCAACGTGCCGAGCCCTGTCGCGGCCACGATGCCCGGCATCGCTCGCGGCAACGTGATGCGCCGCAAGGTGTGCCACCGGTTTGCACCGAGTGCGAGAGACGCCTCCTTGGGCTCCCGCGGAACGTTTCTGATAGCGTCCTCCATCAGAGGCGCGAGGAACGGAATCACCAACAGAGACAGAACGATCCCCGCGAGCAGCACACTGTTGTCCTGTCCGCTCGGATCCCACGGGAATGCGCCCTGATTCCAGGGCACGCCATTCGCCGGCCAGTTCTCGGGGGCGACACCGATCTTTGCCGTGTCGGGCGAGGAAAACGTGAATCCCGCCGTGAACTTCGGCTGCATGAAGGGCGTCACAAACACCACGGCCATGAGCGCATACACAATCGGCGGTATGCCGGCGAGCACTCCGAGTACGAGCCGGAGTCCCCGCCCGAGGAATCCGAGCGGGAACTCGGCGGCAAAGACCGCCATGGCCAGCGACACGGGCAGCGCGATCAGCAGCGCGATGAACGTCACGGAGAACGTTCCGATCATCGCCGGACGGAGTCCATACCGGCCGATTCCCGACGAGTAAATCGTCGAGAAGTCCGTACCGAAGAGCGAGCGAAACCCGTTCGTCACGCGACCAACCGACACGGCGCCATAGTCCGCGACGTTGACCGAGCAGCCATCGTTGACACGATTGTCGCCGTCGTCGTCGGTGCTGTTCCCAGCGACACATTGCGCGACCGTCTCGGGCGTGCCCGAAGCCGGGCAGCCGTCGTTAACCAATCCGTCGCCGTCGTTGTCGACGGCTTCGGCGTTCCCGCAGTTGCCTTCAGGCACACCGGCGGCCTCAGCGGTAGCGGGGAACTCCGGCCTGGAGCCCACCTTCGTCACCGCATCGACGCTGCGCCAGAGAATCGACGTCGCCATCAACGCGAGCAGAACGACCGGAATCAAGCCGAGCGCGAGAGCAACCAGGCGCGGCCAGGAGCGCATCAGGCCCACGTGGTCCTCTTGCGCCAGAAGAAGAACCCGGTCGCGCCAACAGCCACAACGCCCGCCAGAATGCCGATGATGAGCAGCATCGACACGCTGCCGCCGCCACTGCCGCCGCCGCCAACCGTGATCTCGCCGTTCTCGCCGGTCGCCTCGACCGAGTTGCCCTCGGCGTCGAGCAGTTCGATCCGGGTCAGCGTGATGGGCGAGCTCGCGTCGCTGTCCTTCGCGCGCATCGAAAGCGACGCAATGGTGCTTTCACCAGCAGCGACGGACTGTCCAGACTTGAGCAGGAAGGCGAGGCTCGTCAGTTTTCCCGTCTCGTTCGCACTATCGACTGCCGCCTTAAGAGCGGTGTCGCTGGCTCCAGTGGCGTTCTTCCAGTCGCCTCCCGGCGTGACTGCCAGCAGTTCGACGGCATCGGTCTCGAATGCGACCTCGACCGAAGCCGAGGAGATCCCGACGCCGACCTTCTGCTTGATGTCGAAGCTGAACTGCGCGCCCTTCTCGACGGACAGCTTCGCCGGCTCGACGCGCATCGTTGCTGCGCCGGTGTCCGGGCGTTCGTTGTTGCCGAGGACGCCGCTTGTCGGTGTATTTGTGCTTCCTGCGACGGGCGTGTTTCCCGTTACGGTTCCGGCCGCCGGTGGCGTGGGCGCGGTGGCGCCCGGGTCGATGGTCACCGTGCCGTTGGTCACCGTCGAATCGAAGAGCGCCCCGTTCTCATCGAGGTAGATGCCGACGTGCGTTGTCGCGACGATGCCGTCGGTGCACGCGTCTTCGAAGAGCTCGATCGGTGAAGCGCCGGCCGCGGCGGCCGCCGACTGCATGGCAAGAACGAGAAATTCCTGCTCACCGGGATCTACTGCTCCCGTACCAGGCAGAAAGAACGTGGCGATGCAGCGAAGCTCGCCTGTCGCGTTCGCATTCGCGATCGCGTCGGCCAGCGAACCACCGCTAATCAACTCGGTGCCCGCGTAAGCGGCACCCGGAAACACGTCGAGCAGTTGCAGCACGTTCGGGTCGAAGCCGATGCTGACCTGCGCTCCCGTGGTCACGACATCGATGTTTTGGACGAGTCGTACCTGGAATTCAGCGCCCGGAGGCACGGCCTGGGTGCCCGGGTCAACACGGATGCTGCCGCCCGCCTGTCCCGCCGGCGCCGCCAACGCCGAGGTAGCAAGAACTACCGACGCGCAGATGAGCGTCGACAGCAAAATCAATGGTTTACGCCACGTAGTCATAGGTTTGTTTTTCTCCACTCCAAGCCGGTGCTACCGGGTACTCGTGTCCGGGGAGGCGCTACGGCGCCTCCCCGGACGTGATCTTTGCCCTCGCGGGCACGACTGCTAGCAGGTGCCGAACCGTTGGGCAATCTGCGAGAGGTCGATGGCGTTGATGGTCTGGTCCTTTGTGTAGTCGAAGTTGTACTTCTCCGCCGTCGCGGGGACCGTGTACGCGCCGAAGGTCTGAGCGACCTGCGACAGATCGACCGCGTTCACTGCGTTGCCGGCATTCACCGACGCTACTTCCCTACCATCAGAACAAATGTCGCCGTCAGTGTTCGCGTTCGCGTCGCTCGTGTTGTAGAAGCAGAACTCGTTGCGCGCACTGAGGCCGTCGAGGTCTCCGTCCGTGGTGGCGCCGCATGACGCCACTGCGGGCTTGCTCAGGATGTCGGCCGGGTTCGTACCGAGGGCGCACTCCGCGCCATCGAGGAACCGGTCAAGATCGGTGTCCCGAGCGATCGGGTTCAGCGGACCGCTGGCGTTGCAGCCGGCCGCTTCCGCCGTGTCCGTAAGACCGTCGTTGTCGTCGTCGTCATCGCAGGCGTTGCCCGAGGTGTCGGCGTTCGCCCACGTCGTGTCGTCGAACGTCTTCGGCGGTGACAGGTCGATGAAGTTGCCGTCGTCGATCTGCTGGCTGACGTTCGCCGTGAAGTCGCAGTTGTCGGTGGAATCGAGCACGCCCTCGCAGTCGAGGTCGGACGCGCCGATTCCGTCGTCAATACCAACGTACGAAGTCGCACCGAGCGTCACCGTTACGCCCGGGTCGCCAAGGTTGTCCAGCATCGAAATGTTGGACAGGGCAAGTGACGTTGCGCCGCAGGGAACCGACCTCGCCTTCATGACGATGACGATTGCTTGCGCGGCGCCGGAGGGAACCGAGCCCAGGCCCGGGACGAAGAACACGCTCGGCTGCACCAGCACGCCGGTCGCGTTGTTGGCCTTCTCGATGGCAGCAGGCTCCGTCGCCGTGCAGCCGTCGTTGATCAGGCCGTCCGCATCGTCATCCACGTAGTTGTCGCACTGCACGCCGCTCTCGTTCGGCGGGTAGCAGCCGTCATCGGCGACCAGGTCGCCGTCGCTGTCGAGCCCGTCGCCGCACTGGCCGCCAGTCTCCGGGCAGCCGTCGTTGACGAGAAGGTCGCCGTCGTTGTCGATCGTGTCGGCACATTGGCCGCCAGTCTCACTGCCGCCCGTGCGCGGGCAGCCGTCGTTGATGAAGCCATCGCCGTCGTCGTCGACGCCCGGAAGTTCGACGCACTGGCCACCCACTTCGGGAAGGCCGAAGGCGCCACAGCCGTCGTTGACGAACCCATCCACGGGACTGTCGTTGTCAATCGTGTCCGAGCACTGCTGGACTTCCGGGCTACCTGCGGCGGCGCAGCCGTCATTGACGGCCTCATCGGCGTCGTCATCGATGGCGTTGTCGCAGGCAACGCCGGTCTCGCCGGTGTTGATCTGGGCGCAGCCATCGTTGATGAGGCCGTCGCCGTCCGTGTCCACGCCCGCCAGGCCGACCTCGCAGATCGTCGAAGCTGCGTTCTCGGCCGTGCCGGAAGCGGGACAGCCGTCATTCACGCGGTTGTCACCATCGTTGTCGACGACATCGAGGGCAACGCACGCCGGGCCGGCCTCAGCCGTCCCAAATGCCGCACATCCGTCGTTGAAGAACGTGTCGCCGTCTTCGTCGATGGCGCCCTGGCAGATCACAGCCTGCTCGGTGCCGCCGACGCCTTCGCACCCGTCGTTAAAGACGAGGTCGCTGTCGTTGTCCAGCGCGTCGAGGCAACCGCCCCCGACTTCCGGCGCGGCGTTCGCCGGACAGCCGTCGTTCACGCGACCGTCGCCATCGTTGTCGGTGGCTCCGACGCAGTCAGACTCCGCTTCGACGCCGCCCCGGACGGGGCAGCCGTCGTTGGTCGTTCCGTCAGCGTCGTCGTCGACGCTGTTCACCGGCAGCGGCGTGCCGGTGCACTGGTAGCCGGACTCGGCAACGCCGACCGCCGGACAACCATCGTTAATCTCGGTGACACCGTCAAGGTCGTCATCGATGGCATCGGTGCCACACTGGTTCTTCTCGGCAATGCCAACGACAGCGCAGCCGTCGTTGGCGCGACCGTCGAAGTCGTCGTCAGTGGAGCCGCTGCAGGCGACTTCCGCTGCGCCCCTTGCCGAACAGCCGTCGTTGGCGCGTGCATCGCCGTCGTCATCGCTGCTGTTCGTGCAGCTGGCGCCGGTCTCGGAGAGCCCGAAGCCGTAAGGGAAGGCATCGGCGCCGGCCGACACAGATTCGCCCACGGTCTGGGCTGCTCCGCTGTAGCCGGTACCAATCTGCACATCGACCACCTCGAAGTAGGTCCGGTCGAAGGTCAAGGTCGCCTGGACGCCAGTCGTCGTGACACTGGCGTTCTGGTCAATATTCACGTTGAACGTAGCGCCAGGCGCTACGATCTGGGTTCCTGGGCTGACCGACAGCGTGGCTGTGCCCGCTGCCGATGTTCGTACGGTGTCGGAGCCGAAGATCACCGCAGCCAGCGCCATCAGCGCGACTGCGACCATCCCGGTCCGTACCGTGATTCCACGGATCGTCAACACGTTTCCTCCTGGTTGCGTGTACTACAGTTCGTCACGCGGGGAGGGCTACCGGGTACGTTTCGATTATTCCGGGCAGGGATTGACCGGAATCGCACACTGGAAGCCCGCAAGACCCCACCGGCTCGTTACAGCGCCGATGTCCGCCAGGCCAACGCTTCCGCTGTTGTTGGCGTCGCCGCGGATCCAGCCCTTGCAGGTGTTGCTCAGGCCCCACTTCGACGAAACGCCGCCGATGTCGCCAAGGTCCGTGTTGCCGTCCAGGTTGATGTCCCAGTCCGGGAACGAAGGGCGCAGACCCGCGGGCACCGGCACGAAGCCTTCGGCCGCGATCAGCGCCGTCGTGCTCGAGCTCCGGAGCCAGTTCGTGAAGTCATCGGCCCGAACGAAGTTCGAGTTGTCGATGCGCGGGTTCAGGTTCTTGTCGCGAACGGCGACGAAGAGCTGACGCGGCATCGGGTACGAGCCATTGAGCACCGTGGTCTGGGTCGGCATGAAGTAAGCAATCGGTGCATTGTTCGAGAGCGGGATCACCCGCATGCCCGCGACGCCCAGGTTGGCGAGCGACGTGTACGAGATCACGTTGATGGCCACCGTGGCCTCGGTCGCCATGTCAACCGACTCGACGAGACGCGGCAGTCCGGTCGCGACGATCGTGGCATCTTCGGCCGCGGTCGATACGCCGATCTGGTTGTTGAAGTCAGGCTGGCTTCCCGACGCCGTAATGCGGGCGCGGGGGATGATCGGCGCGGCCGGCGCGCCGGGAATCAGCGGTGTCAGGTCGTCCCACTGCAGCGTCGTGATCCCGGCGCCTGCGCCGTAGATCTGGAGCAGGTGCCCCTTGGTGATGCCGCCGTTGAGGAAGTCCATGGCCGGGTCGTCCTTGACCGCGATGACGAACGCGTCAAGCGCGACCTTGTGGACGTACTTGCCCGTCGCCTCGCCAGCGTTGAGCGGTCGCGAAGACGGCGCGTGCTCAACGAGTCCAGCCGTCAGCGCATTGATTCCGGCGCCGGAACCGATGGAAGCGATCTGGACGTCGGTGCCTGGTCCCCAGAAAGACTCAAAGGCGCCTTCGGAGTCGCGGGTGATGGGGTGAACCGTCGTCGAGCCTTCAGACTTGAAGGCGATGGGACAGAACGCGGCCGATTCGGCCACGTTGCCGGGGGCGATCTGCGGAGACGCGTGGAAGCTGGCGGCTATCGCAGCCACCGCTACTACGGCGCTCACCGCGATCACGATTTTGTTGATCAGTCGGTACATTGCATCCCTACCTGCTGCTAACGATCTGTCAGTCAAGTGCCCACGCCATTCGCGGGCGTGTCCCGTATCAGTGCGGCCCGATTCACCTCCTTGCGTGTGCTCGCCCCTCGGGCGCCTGTGATGGGACCTTAGTCAGTGGGTGCGTGCGTACCGGCGCACGTGGCGACCGGTGCCCTGAATGGACTTCGGGAGGGAGATGCCCGTCGGCATCTCCCGTCCCGTCGCCGCAGGACCCGGTAGTCCCCTGGTTGATGGTTACGGCGTCCTGCGCCGCACAAAGCCGCCGGCGGTCACAACGCCGCCCGTCGCGAACACCGTCAGGCCGATGACGAATACCAGCATCGATCCGGCTCCGAAGCCGTCGCCGTCACCCGTGCGCGGGAGCGCGCCTGGGCGCACGGCCGTTCCGGAACTGCTGCGGCCCGTCCCCAGGACGGAGCTGGTCGTGCCTGTGCCGCCAGCGGCCGCGCCTGAGCCCACCGCGACCGGTGGCGGCACGGGCGTCGGTATCACCGCGCCGGTCTGGATGATCACCTTGCCCTGCGCGCCGGTCGCGCGCGCTTGCTCACCTTCGAGGTCGAGCAGGGCAACTTCCTCGAGCTTGATGGCCGACTGGCCATCGGTCGTCTTCGCCTTCATCTTTACGACGACGAAGCCGTTGACGCCGGGCGCTGCCTGCCCGCTGCCAGGCAGATAGAACACGCTGAGCTTCTTCAGCCGGCCCGTCGTGTTCGCTTCGGCGATCGCCTCGGCCATCGTCTGCTGTACACCGGCGAGCGGACCCTGCGCGCCCGAGTACGCCGGCGCCTTTTCGATCCTGTCGATCTGAACCAGCGCGGCGTCAAACACCAGATCGGTCTCCGCGCCGGATGCAGCGAAGCTTGCATCGTGCGCGAGATTGATGGTGAAGGCGGCGCCCGGGGGTAGCGTCTGCTCCTCTGGCGTCAGCTTCATGCTGCCAATGTTCGCCGGAGTCGTGGTCGCCGTCGGTACGACGATCGTCCACGTCGCAGTCGGCGTCGTCGAGGTACTCGTCGGTGATGGTGTCGGCGTCAACGTTGGCGTCGAAGTCGCCGGAGTCGTCGTGAATGTCGCTGTAGAGGTGGACGTCGACGTGTTCGTTCCCGTCGGGCTCGGCCCGGCAGTATTCGTCGCTGTCGGCGTCGATGTGCTCGTCTCTGTCGGCGAAGGCGTCTCTGTCGGTACGCCGGTGGCCGTCGGCGAAGGGGTCGCCGTCGGGTTCAGCGTCGGATCACCCACTTGGACAGAGCCGTCCGTGCCCGTCGAGGCGATGACATTGCCGCTGTTGTCGAGGAACGTCACGCGGGACAGCGTCAACGGCGACAGCCGGTTTACCGCTGGCTTAGCTTTCATCGTGACCGTGAAGGAGGTCTGGTCACCGGCCCCAACCGAGCCGCCGCCGGGAAGAAAGAACACCGCCGCGTTCTTGAGCTCGCCGGTGGTGTTCGCTTCGGCGATCGCCTCCGCGGCCGTTTGCGGAACCACTCCCATAACAAGCGAAGCCGAACCCCAGATCGATCCCTTTTGAATCGACACGAGCTGCGCTGCTAGCGGATCGAAATGGAAGTTCATCTGCGCGCCACTCGTTGCTACATCGGCGTTTTGCTTGATGAGAACGGTGAACTGCGCGTCCGGGGCGACGGTCTGCGTCGCCGGGTCAACTCTCAAGTTGGCGGATGCGGCGTTGGCGCTCGTGCCGCCCGAAAAGGCAGCGCCCGCCATCGCTGCGGCGCCGACGAGGAGGAGAGCAATGCCAAGGAGTTGGCGGATGTGGCGGCGATTCCTCGTCGTCGTCATGCGCGCATCCCTGATCGCTGTGAGGTGGTCTGCCGGGTCATATGTTCCGCATCCTTTCGCATCGCTACTCGCGGCGAGACGCGCGGGTCATTCGGAGCGCATCACAACGATCGACCCGTCGCGACAGAGCGCGCGGATATACCGGTGAGGCGCGCCGAGATGCGCGCGATCGCCAAGAACCATCGAGAACTACCGGGTTACGACTCGCACCGCGGCCGGTGCACGCAGGACTTCGGGGGTATCCGGCGGCTGTCGCGTCGCCATACTAACGGCCTTCGGTAAACGGGAGGTTAACGCGTGCTAACGTCCGGATCATCGCGGCAGTAACTGCTGCGAAAACGTTACGCCGTCGGCGCACCCTGAGAGGCGTCGATGCGACGCATCACGATAGCGTCAGATCATTGGCGCGTCGCAACCGGTGCGCCAACAAACGCAAAACGTGCAGAGCGAACAGCGGGGTTTCTTGAACCAGGAAATTGAACCGCGGTTCATCGATCCGCACCAGCTCGCACGCAGTGCGCGCGCGCGCCGTCGCCGTGCGCGGCTCGCGATCGATGATCGCCATCTCCCCGAAAATCCCGTCCTCAGTCACGACCTCGACGACGTGGTCGCCGACGAGCAACTCGACCTCACCGGCGCGGACGGCGAACATGCAGTTGCCGGCATCGCCGGCGCTAAAGATGATCGTGCCCGCGGGCACTGTCTCGAACTCGGAGCGACGAAAGAGGTTGAAGCGAGGTGCTGGCGTGTTCATGGCGGAAATCCTACTACCCGGCACCCCTCAGCAGGAGGCCGAATCGGGATGAATCCGGCGGTTTACCAAATCGTTAACACAGCGCCTGGGTCCCTGCCCACCGGCCGCTCCGCCCGCCCCGTGGGAATCGTCGTTCGCCTGAATCTGTAGCCGTGGGATCGGAAAGCCGTCTTGAGTTGCGTTATGGGCTCCGCGACGGACGAAAGTACACGCGACGCCTCTTCGGAGAGATCGTTGACGTTCCGCTGCACCACGTGGGGACCTTCGAGAGTCGCGCGATCAAGGGCGCACGGCCGCTGTGAGCGCTCAGCGTCGCAGCATGGATAGTCCACAGCTTGTCGAACACTCGTCTTTCTGAAGAAGCAACCGGCTAGGCGTCGAGTATGGCTGCGACAGCTCGCCATGCCCGGTCCTTAGCGCCTTCCAGCCGTCGCAGATACACCGTTGTCACCGCGAGCGAGCTATGGTCGAGGAACGCGCTGACGTCCTCGATGCTGTCGCCGACATCGCGCCGGAGCTTGGCCGCCGTGTGCCGAAAGATGTGCACGCCGGCCGGCGGCAATCCCGCGAGCCGAAAGTACCGCTGCAGGTTGCCGTAAAACGTCCCGCTCGTGATCCCGCCGTGGTCGCCTGCACGCGCTGGCCACAGCGACGCCTCGGCCGGCAACGTGTCGAGCACCAGGCCGAACGCCGTCAGCCCCTCGCGGATCGCCTCGTACGCAGGCAGCGGCAGCTCGCGCTTGCCGCTCTTGCCGCCCTTTCCGCGGTAGCGGTACCAGACGCGCTCGTCGTCGTGCGACAGGTCGCCCGCCTTCAAAGACAGCACCTCGGCACGGCGCCTACCAGTCAGCACGAGCGTCAGGATGATCGCCCGGTCGCGCTTACCGA
>JANPBN010000285.1:0-1726 GCA_031430415.1 Dehalococcoidia bacterium | reverse complement strand
CCGGCGTGCTGGTCGGCGTCACCGGCGTGCTGGTCGGTGTCACTGGCGTCGGTGTCGGAGCGGCTGCGCCAATCGTGGCGCCCGAGCAGACGGCAGCAACGCCGCTCACCGGGTTGCAACTGCCAATCTCATTGCCGTCGATGTCGCCGATGCCTGCGTTCGCCAGGGCGAGCGTCGTCGTGCCTTGCGCGAGGACGCTGTACCGCACCGTCGCAAGCTTCACGACATTGCCGGGCGTTACGCTTGGCCCGGGGCTCGACGCATCGCCGACGAAACACACCAGCATCGACGCGTCGTAGCCGGTGTTCCCGACGGTCGCACCGCCGTCGCCGAGGAAGTCTGCATTCAGGTCATCGTAGTCGGGCGCCGGTGGCGAGCACGACCATGCGCCGACCGGGTCGGCGAAGTCCGGGTTGGAGTTGTTCGCGGCCACTCCCACCGCCGGCGGGAGCGCGGTGATCTTCGTGTCGTCGTTCGTCACAACGTGGAGGTTAATAGCGGACACGTTCGCCGATGCGTAGCACGGCGATACGCCCGGCGTACACGGCAGCGGTGGAACCCCAACGTATACGTCGACATCGATCGTCAGCCCGTTCGCGGGCGAGGGACAGGCATCCTGGATGCCGGCGGCGACGACGTCGCAGTCCAGCGCCAGGTAGATGCCGTTCGCCGGTATCGTCACGGCAGCGTTGGTCGGTGTGGGGGAGAGTAGGCGCGGAACGGCGACGGTGACCGCAAGGATGGCGCCCAACGTCAGCGTGCCAAGCCAGATTCGGTGTCTGCTCAAGGGGTGACCTCCAACTTACTTTCGCGCTGTCGCCACAGTCACCGCATTCCTTGCGATCGGCCGCCACACGGCGGCGCCGTACAGATGCCTTGTCTTTGCTCCGGTAACCGTGCAGCCGGAGCGCTGTACTGACCCTCCAGATTGGAGAGTCAGTACAGAGGGTAACACCGGTTGGGCCTCGACGTTCCGGGTTCGCGCCCAGATCCGTGTCAAGATCGAGATTTTTCCTCGCGCGTCAATTTCGTGCGCGGGGCTCATCGTCCTAGAGCTGCGTGCACCGCTTCCCGAACACCTGTGCGGTCTGCGAGAGATCGATCGCATTGATGACGCCGTTCTCATCGGGATCCCGGGTCAGTGTGTAACCGACATCGCCTGGCTTCTTGAGGAACTGCTGTGCGATCAGCGACAGGTCGACGGCACTGATGAGGTTATCGGGCGTGGGGTTCGCGTCCGGACAGATCATCACGCGGCGGCTGCCACTCACGACATCGGCGGCGATATCGACGCCATCGATCCGAAGCACCTGGGTGTTGGGTGACACGAGCGGAACCGACGTGATGCCGCGGGGGAAGCAGGGCACCCACGTGCCGGGGTTGGGGCCGCCGCAGGGCTGCGTGCCGACGGCGGAGCTGAGCGCCTGAACCGTGAGTGTCGTGAGAATGCCGGTGCCGTTGGCGCCCCAGGGTGGACCGTTGCCCAGCGTGATGCAGCCGAGCTCGGCGAATCCGCCAGCGATGACGGGGTCGGCCGCGCAGACAATGCTGCGGCCCGTGGATCCGAGGAACGCTCCGTTGGTCATGCCGCCAACCATGTACCGCGTGGTGTTGTTGGGAAGCGGAATGCCTCCGGCGGTGTCCCAGGGCGGCGACACGGTGAATGTGTCGAGCGTGTTCGAGACGACGACGCGACTTTGGGGGTTGCCGTCGGAGCCGGTGTACC
>JANPBN010000284.1:0-3936 GCA_031430415.1 Dehalococcoidia bacterium | reverse complement strand
CTCACCCGCTCGGTCGTGCCGGTGAGCCGGTCGCGCACGAAGATGTCCGCGCGAGCATTCGTGTCGCCGACGACGAGATCCGTTGCATAGGAGCGGAATGCAACGTAGCGGCCGTCGGCGCTGATCGAAGACTCGACGCTGCCGCCGTACCAGTGTGGGCCGACGATCCACACGCTCACGAGCTCCGTCGTTCCGTTCACGCGGTCCCGCACGAAGACATCTTCGCTGTACTGCTCGTCGCCAGTGACAAGGTTATTCGCAGCGGAGGAGAAAGAGACGAAACGACCGTCCGCGCTGATAGACGGATAGTTGCTGTCGCGGTTGGCCGGGGCGCCGCTACTGTCGACGCTCACCCGCTCCGTCGCGCTGCTCAGGCGGTCGTATACGAAGACGTCCTCCCAATAATTCGTGTCGCCGGGGACAAGATTGTAGGCAGTGGAGGAGAATACGACGTAGCGACCGTCAGCGCTGATGGATAGCGATTTGAAGCCGCTCGTCAGCACGGTGCTGCCGAAAATATTCACGCGCTCAGTCACGCCAGTTTCCCTATCACGCACGAAGATGTCGATCACACCGTTTGTATCGTCGGCGACAAGATTACTCGCAGTGGAGGAGAATGCGACGTAACGGCCATCCCCGCTGATGGTAGCGGCTTCAGCGAATTGGTTTCCTTGGGCGCCGGTGCTGTCGACGCTCACGCGCTCGGTCATTCCGGGGCCGATGGCTACGATAGGCGATCCTCCGAGGACCGCGAGGGTTGCGAGTGCGGTGCAGAGGGTATGGCGAGCAGTCGCTGCGTTCTTCGTTGGAGTGGCCAAAGTGATCGCGTCATATCAGCATGCCCCGAAGCGCTGCGCGATCTGAGAGAGATCGGTGGCGTTGATGTTGCCGTCCTTGGTGATGTCGAAGTCCACGATATAGTTCGGCCCCGTCGATGGACCGAAGTGCTGCGCGACTTGCGAGAGGTCGGTCGCGTTCACCGTGAGGTCGCCGTTGATCGAAGCGACTTCCTTGCCATCGCTGCAGACGTCGCCATCGGTGTTGGCGTTGCCGCTCGATGTGCCGTAGTAGCAGAACTCACGCGCGTCGCTGACGCCATCGGCGTCGGTGTCGCCGGCGATGGTGCAGGCGGCCAGGGCGGCGTTGACCACGTTGGGATCGGTGGCGTAGAAGCACTCCGCGCCATCGAGCACTCGGTCGCCATCGCTGTCGCGGACAAGCGAGTTGGTCGGCGTCGTGAAGGCGCCGCAGTTCGCGCCCGCGAGTTCGTCCGCGTCGCTGCGGCCGTCGTTGTCGTCGTCGGTGTCACACGCGTCGCCGCTGGCGTCGGAGTTGGGCCACGTGAGGTCGTCGAATGACTTCGGTAGATTGAACTGAATGAAGTTGCCATCAGAGTTGGTCTGCGTCGGGTTGGCGTCGGATGGGCAGTTGTCCATCAACGGGCTGATGTTCGCGGGCCCGTAGTGCGGCGCTGGTTGCGCATTGCCGTACCCGTCGACGTCGGTGTCGCAACTCGGGTCGCCGAGGCAGCGCTCGCGCGTGAAGATGTCCGCGCTGCCGTTCGAGTCGCCGTCGACAACGTTCGTCGCCCACGACGAGAACGAGACGTAGCGGCCGTCAGCGCTGATCGACGAATCAACACTGCCGTTGTTCGGCACGCGACCGTTGTTGTCGACACTCACGCGCTCCGTCGTATCGGTGAGCCGGTCGCGGACGAAGATATCCCCGCTACCGTTCAGGTCTGCGTTTGTGCCGGGGGAAAGGTCATCCACAGCCCAGAATGCGACGTAGCGGCCGTCTGCGCTGATGGATGGGTACCAACCGCCGTTGTTCGCCTGGGCACCGCTGCCGTCGACGCTTATGCGCTCCGTCACGCCGGTGAACCGGTCGTGCACGTAGACGTCTGGGTCACCGTTCGTGTCGGCGGCGTCAAGGTTACTCGCGGTGCTGCCGAATGCTACGTAGCGACCGTCCGCACTGAGCGACGAGTGGCTGCTCGCGCCGAGCGCCTGGGCGCCGCTGCTGTCGACGCTGACGCGCTCAGTTGCCCCGGTGAGCCGGTCACGTACGTAAATGTCCCGAGCACCGATCGAGGGTCCGCCGTCAAGGTTATTCGGATAGGACTCGAATGCTACGTAGCGCCCGTCGGCGCTAATCGACGGCTCGTAACTGTAGTTGTTCGCCTGGTCGCCGCTGCTGTGGACGACGCTCACGCGCGTCGTCACGGCCGTGAGCCGATCGCGCACGAAGATGTCCGGCGTACCGTTCGTGTCGCCGGATACAAGATTACTCGCGTCTGAGCGGAAAGCGACGTACCGACCGCCAGTGCTGATCGACGGCTCAAAACTCCAGTCGTTCGCCTGGGCGCCGCTGTTGTCTACGCTCACGAGATCGGTCACGCCGGTGAGCCGGTCGCGCACGAAGATGTCCAGTTCACCGTTCGTGTCGCCAGTGACAAGGTTATTCGCCAGGGATCGGAATGCGACGTAGCGACCGTCAGCGCTGATCGACGGTTCAAGACTGGTAGAAGCCCCCTGGGCGCCGCTGCTGTCGACGCTTACGCGCTCGGTCGCGCCGGTAAGCCGGTCGCGCACGAAGACGTCGCTCGTACCGTTCGTGTCGTCGGCGACAAGGTTCGTTGCATACGACTGGAAGGCGACGTAGCGGCCGTCACCGCTGGTCGACGGTATCTCACTCTTGTCGTTCGCTTGGGCGCCGCTGCTGTCGACGCTCACGCGTTCTGTTGTGCCTGGGCCGGCGGCGATGGCCGGCGATCCCCCGACGAGCGGGAGGGTTGCGAGTGCGGTGCAGAGGAGTATCGCGAGCAGTCGCCGCGTTCTGGTGGTCTTGAGCTGCATCGAACCTCCCGCCTCGGCGTGTGGCGTGCTGGCGCCCATCATACACCCATCGTGCACCTTCGAGAGAGCGAAATAGAGGCACATTCTGTGCCCCATGGCTCGGGGCAGACGCTCGCGTCAAGGGCATCGCTCGGGGCGTGGAGCCCCTCGTGCTATCGCTCCTCCACGAACACAAGCGCGTTGCCCGACGGATCGCGTGCGGCGAAGCCGCGCTCTCCGGCGTCGGCGGGGCCTCCGAGTGGCAGGCCCGTGGGCTGGCGGCGGATGCGGTCGTCGAGCCAGGAGCAGCCGGCGGTGAGGGCGCGGGCGTGGGCGGCCTTGAGGTCGGGGACGGAGAAGACGATGGGGGTGCGGCTCGGTTCCGGGCCGCGATCGTGGCCCACGCCGGAGCGGGGCAGGCCCGCAATGCGGCCGTCGAGCAGGGACAGCGTCGTCGGGCCGAGGGCGAACTCGTGCTGGCCCGGGGCGGTGCGCGCGCCATCGGTGGCGAGGAGCGTGGCGTAGAACGCGGCGTCGCGGTCGATGTTGTCGGTCATCAGCACGATGCGGCGGACGCGGGCGACGCCGACCGGCACGGCGGCGGTGGCTTCTTCGGCCCAGCGGCGCTCTTCGGGCGTCAGCGTGGCGCGGGCGAGGAGGTCGGGGCGGCGTCGCGCGGTGCGCTCGATGCTCTGCCGGCGACGCCAGGCGGCGACATCAGCGTGATGGCCGGAGAGCAGCACACCGGGCACGACGAGGCCGCGATACTCGGGCGGGCGCGTGTACTGCGGATATTCGAGGAGGCCCTGCGCGTGCGACTCCTCCTCGAGCGACTGCTCGGAGCCGAGGACGCCGGGCTGATAGCGCGCGACGGCGTCGGTGAGCACGATGGCGGCTGGTTCGCCGCCGGAGAGCACGTAGTCGCCGATGCTGATCTCGTCGTCGGCGAGATGCTCGCGGACGCGCTCGTCGAAGCCCTCGTAGTGGCCGCAGACGATGATGAGGCGCTCGCACGCCGCGAGTTCGGCGACGATGGCGTGGTCGAGACGGCGGCCCTGCGGTGTCAGCAGCACGACGCGCGCCGGCCGCGGGTCCATCG
>JANPBN010000283.1:0-19960 GCA_031430415.1 Dehalococcoidia bacterium | reverse complement strand
ATAAGGTGCACCTCGCGACTGACCACTGTCATAGCGTGTCTCCTGTCTCCGCCGAGCTAGCCAGCCGGCACCACCGAGCGCATGGTCGATGATCCGGATCGTGGACATCCACTCACGGCCCGCAGGGTGCCGCCTTGAAGTTCTGCGCAGCGAGACTCAAGTCAATCGCATTCACGATGCCGTCCTTGTTGACGTCGACCTGCGACTTCGTCGCGGAGAAGAAGTTAATAGCGATCAGCATCAGGTCGCTGGCATTCACCACATAGTCACCATTGACCGACGCGATCTCCGTATCATCAGGACACCCATCACCATCGCTATCCGCGACCAGCGGAGACGTGCCATAGCCGCGATATTCGATGCCGTCGCTGATGCCATCACCATCCGTATCGGAAACGCCCGGATTCGACCCGAGGATCGCTTCCACAGCGTCGGATAGACCGTCGGAGTCAGTGTCGCCCACCGGCAGCACGGGCGGCTTCGATGCGCCGTTGCCCGGGTTGGTGCCCATCGCGCATTCGGCGCCATCACGCGTGCGATCACCGTCCGTATCGGCCAGTAACGGGTCGAGCGGGCCACTGCCATTGCAGCCGGCCGCTTCCTCCGCGTCGCCGAAGCCGTCGGTGGCGTCATCGGCGTCACACACATCGCCGTCGCCAAAGCTCGCCGCGATCGTCGTGTCGGTCGGGAGTCCTGCGGACGTGAGGGCAGCCCCGTCGGTATTGAGTTGCGAGGCATTTGGACGAAATGCGCAGTTGTCCTCATGGTCGACAACCAGGTCGCGATCGCGATCCAGCGCAGGTACCATGCGCACCTTGTTGCCAGACGTGTCTGCGATGTACAGGTTGCCCTTCCCGTCGATCGCGATCGGCACAGGCGAACCGAGGTGCGCATCGGTCGCCGGACCGCCGTCTCCCGTCGAGTAGCACGCGACGCCCCAGGGCGGCACGACGCCCGCGGGAGTCGTCAACCTCCCCTGTATCACCTTGCGGATGGTGCAGTGATTGACGTCAGCGATGACCAGATTCTCGTCCTGATCCAGCGCAAGACCCCCCGGTCCAGAAAAGTACACCTCGGTCGCCAGACTGCCGTCGCCGTCCGTCGCAGGGCGCGCGCAGTAGCTTGCGCCAGGCAGCAGGCCGCGGCCGACGATCGAAGTGAGATAACCCGCCGCGATCTTGTGAACGCGACAGTCGCGATAATCCGCGACGAAAATCGCACCGTCGCGACCGATGGCAAGTCCTCCCGGCGGAAAGCCCACGAACACCGCCGGACCGTCTGCGGTGTAGCGGCATGTCCCGTTGCCCGCGATCGATTGGATCATTCCGTTGCGGAGCGTCCGAATCTTGCAGGTCGCCGCGTCCGACACATAGATTGTCCCGTCGGCCGACGCGGCCAATCCCGCTGGCCAGATTCCGGTGCTTCCTGCCGGCCCGTCGGGGCTCGCTGCGCATCCCCCGGCGAAGGCCCCGCCGCCGGTGCCGGCGATCGTCGTCAGTACACCTGCATCGACGCGATAGACGCGGCAATTCGTGTTGTCACCGATGATCAATCGATCCGTCGAATCGACGGCGAGTGACGAAGGCATGAAGCGGGCGCTCAAGGCCGATCCGCCCTCACCACTAAACGGACAGTGGTTGCCGCCGACCGGGGCAATGCCCGCGTAAGGTTCCAGCTGGGTTCCGGTGAGCCTGCTTACCTGGCACGTTGCATTAGAAGCGATGTACACGCGCCCGAGCGAATCGACTGCCAGCGCCTGTGGTCGTTCGATTTCGGCGACGGTCGATATCGAGGGCGCGCAGAGCGAAGGCGCCGTTGCGGTTCCAGCATCCAGCAGTCCGTGTCCCATCGTGTGGTCCGGCCAGACCGGCGGCCACGTCGCATTGATCGCCGTCGACAGGAGAGCGTCGCGCAACGTCGTCCTGGACTCCGCAGGATCATTCCCGGCACTCGCATGCAACGCCGGATTGCAGCTCAACAGGAGCGCGGCCACTCCCGCCGCATGGACGCCCGCGGCCGATGTCCCGCTGAACGCCGTCGGGAAGCCGCCCGCGCCGGATACGACCACGCCATCCGTCGCGATCGCGTCGGGCTTCATGCGGCCATCCGCGGTCGGCCCGCGGCTGCTGTACGACATCGCGTTGATGCCCGTCTGGTTCGAGCTCATCCCGGACGCACCTAGTGACAATACGCCGGCCGACGCGTCCGCGTTGTTGGGCACGCTGGAGGACGCCGTGTTGAAGCTCAGCGTGTGACCGTTCGTAAACGGCACGCAGGCCGCACAACGGACGAATACGTTGAGCGCGCGCGGCGTCGCCAAATTCTTGTAATTGCCAATCATCAAATAGAAGTTCGTGGTCGTGGCGTGCGGATTCTGGAACGCGAAGGACTCCGTGGGATTTGCGCCGGCTGCGGCCTGGCGGTTCGCGCTCGCCAGATACAGCGCCCCCGTCGCTCCGTCGAGCAGGAATAGGTCGAAGTCGTTGGTCGACGCGCCCCACGGGTCGTCCCATGACAGGTTGATCACGGCGACGCCGCCAGATGGCACAACCAATGCCGCGCCACAGCGGACATCACTCGGACCCCCCGGGCAGGGCAGAGCGCCACCCCATTCGACAGTGTTCGCGGTCGCCAGCCATCGATGGAGCATCCACGTGTCGCCCGCGGTAGCGCCGTTCACCGTGGTCCCCGACGCGCCATACGTTTCCTTGTAGTGGCGCTTCGCATCGTTCCCCACCGACGTGTAGTAGCCGCGAATCGGGTTGGCTGGATTGTTCAGGGCGTTCGCAGCATTCTGCGACACGGCGCTCGTCCCATCGTAGGGTCCATTGTTGTAAAAGCTGATGTCATCGACGACGACATCGGCATAGGAGGCGAGGCAGTTCACAGCCGCCATAAAGTCCAGGCTCGTACCGTGCGTCCCCGTCCCGGCGCCGAAATAGCCGAACCACAACTCGGCGCCCGGTGCCAGATCGTGAACGATCTCAAGCATCGCCGTGCCCTCGGCGCCCGCCACCGGCGCGCTTGGATCCTCGCCGGCAACGTTGCACGTCGTCGTGTTCACGACGGTCGGCAGGTCTCCCGTTGACTGCGCCTGCGCCAGCCCGAAGACGCCGTCCGAGATCACGCCGACCCTCACGCCGGCGCCGTCCACATTGAGCTTGGCCCGAAGCTGATCCGTGCGAAGTAGCGCGTCGCCCTCCGTCGTGACGGAGCCTGTATTCAGTACCGGGTAGTCAGGCTCTCGAACCAGCTCGACTCCGGGCACATCGGCCGCCAATTCCAACGACGCCACCGGAAGGAAGCCCTGGATGGTGCGGGTATCCGTATCTACGCGTTCGACTTGAAGGCCTATTCGCGTCAGATCGGGGAGTACCGCTTCGGGCGATCCCCCGGTCGTCACGTATACCTGCACACGCCCGCTGTCATCCAGCCGAAGACTGCTGCTGCGCTTCATCCCCTCAAGGATCGGGGGGAGTACCGTTCCCGGAGTGACCGGTCGCCCTGCCATCCTCCCGACAACATCGAGGCGAAAGAGCTGGGAAAGATGAGAGGAGAGCGTCTCGCTCTTTCGTAAGCCGTCATCGTGCAGTTCGTAGGCTGGTGGCGGCGGCGCCTCAGCGTTCGCAGGATCGGGCCCGGCGGCGTTCCCCTTCGCCGAGGCCACGACGAGCAGCAACGCTACGAGAATCGGCATTCCGACAACTGCGCTGGCTCGTCGCATTACGGTTCCCTTGAAGAGCGCGCATGAGCCGGAGCGTTACCACGCCCACGGACGGCCATTGTACACCGCCGGCGATCCCCCCGAGCGCATCGCCGCCGGCCGCCGTTCGGTCCGTATCGCACGTTATGTCCCGCACCAGAGTGCCGCCAACAGCTTCGACCTCTCCCGCATCTCCCGTACCATCGACGCACGTCAGCCGCCCAGCCGCAGGGCGCCCGGATGCCCTGCCAGCGCCGAAAACACGAAAATTGCACGTACAAAATGACCCGCCCCCGCGCCACACAGAAAAAGTGAAAACTGCAAAACGAAACCCAAAATCGAAGCTAAATCGCGCCCGGGGAGGTGAAATTTACATACCTAACCGACACATCTAGGCCACTGCAGCCGCACCCCTAAGGGATGCGCCCATGGCCACCCCCGGCCCTCCCGCCGACGATCCCGAGAGGAGCGCGCGCCCGAAGCTGACGAGCTGCGCGAGAACCGCCGCCATGATCGACGCCACCCGCCTCCGCGCCCGATACGACGCCCTCGCCGCCCGCCTAGGCGCTGCCCCCGCTGCGCGTGTGGGCGCTGCCCCCGCTGGGCGTGTGGACGCTGCCCCCGCTGGGCGTGTGGGCGCTGCCCCCGCTGGGCGTGTGGGCACGCTGGCCCTCTGCCTCCTCATCGGGGCCGAGGTGCTCGCCCTCGCAACGTGGCTGCCGGACACCTTCCGCATCTGGCAGGACCCGGCGCACAACGGCTTCGGCGACTTCGGTCACTTCTACGACAACGCCAAATCGCTCTCGCTCAACAACACCTACAATCCCGCCCTCGCCGTCGTCATGCATCCGCTCACGCTCCTGTCGATGCCCGCTGCTTTCCGCGTCTATCTCGCGCTCAACATGGCCGCCATGCTCGCCGTCGCCCTCATCGCCCAGCGAGGCGTCGCATCGCCCGCCGCGAAGATCGCCGTCGCGCTCGGATTCCTCGCGTTGCCGCAGGCACAGTGGTCGCTCCGCACCGGCCACTTCACCGAGATCCTGGCCATCGCAGCCCTCGGCGGATTCCTGCTCACCGAAAAGCGCCCGTGGATCGCCGGCCTCTGTTTCGCCGTCCTCGCACTGAAGATCCAGTACCTCGCCGTGCCGATGCTCTACCTGCTCTGCACGCGAAACTGGCGCGCCCTCGCCTCCACGACGATGGCCCTCGGCGCGTTGAGTCTCGCCGGTGTCGCTGCCATCGGAATCGAGCAGCGCTCATTCGTCGCGACGTACTACGTCGAGCGCGTCGAGTTCGTCGTCCGCGATCTCCTCCTCGGCCGGAGCGAACTGCTGCTGCCGGTCCAGCAGTCGTGGCAATACTCCTGGAGCGGCTTCCTGAACAGTGCCGGCATCGACCCCAACTCGCTCGTCGTCGCCGCCCTGTTCGCCGTCAGCCTCGCCGTCATCGCGCTCGCCTGGACGCGCTGCGAAGCGGCCACCGGACGCGCCGTCGCGGCAGCCGGCATCGTCCTGCTCGCGCCCTACGCCACCTTCTACAACTGGGCGCTGCTCGCCGTCGCCGGCGCGCTGCTCCTGCACGCCAACATTCGCCCGCGATGGCTCACGCCCGCGATCCTCGTCGGTGTCGCCGCCGCCGCCGCCGCGACGCAGAACGCCACGCCCTTCCCGTCGCAGGATGCCTTCGCGCCCGCCGCGACGCGTGGCCTCTACTGGCTGCAACCTGCCGTGCTGCTCTCGATCGGCGCGCTCGCCATCGCCGGCCGCCCGTCGAAGGTCGCGGCGACCGGCTCCCGCGCTCCCATGTTGGTGCCGACACGCCGTCCCACGTTCGCGTACGCCTACGCAACCAGCGCCGCCGCCTGCACACTGGTCGCCGGCTTCTACGTAGCGGCCTTCATCTCGCACAGCGGCCCCTTCGAGCCGGCCTCGTACTTCGGACGCGGCGCGGCAGTCCGCGCGCTTCCCGCCGACTTCCCCGTGCCCGAAGCCGCTGCGCTCGGTCATGCAGGCGAAGGCTCCGCGTTCCCCTATCGCGTCGAGTGGACGACATCCGGCAGCGTCAGCGACGTTGCCGGCGCGATGACGCAGCGCCTAGCCGACGGTTCGTGGCGCATCAGCGGCCTCACCGAAGCACGCGATGGCGCATCAGCGCACCTGCGTGCCGGACGCACCGCCTCCGCATCCGCCCCCGCCGTCGCCGCCGATGTCACCGTCACGCAGCAGCCCGACGGAACGTCGATCATCCGCCTCGACTTCGCGCCGCTGCCCCTGGACCTGATCGATGGCTATGACGAGTGGTTGCTCAAGCAGGGTGTGATCGTCACAAACGTCGCACCCGAGGACTACGACAAGATTCGGTAATCCTGCGCTCCAGCCCACCGTGGCAGGGAGCAGGCCTACGCCGCGCGTCGCACGGCCGTGACCTGGAGCTTGTTCCCCCATCGCCCGAGTGCCGCGTTCGCCAGCGCCCGCCCGCCGCGATAGAGCCGGTTCGCCACTGGCCGCGAGGCCGCCCGCATGAACGCCCCTGGCTCGTGCCGGTAATACATCAGGTACCGATGCGCCTGCACCTCGTCGAAGCCAGCCTCGCGCAGCGCCGCCGTCGCCTCCGCTGCCCGCAGCCGCGCGACGCGATTTCCGGCGCCCTCGATATCGATCGAGAGCCCGAGCTTCACCGCGATCTTCGTGGCGAAGGCCTCCGCCGGTTCGTTCACGCTGACGCCGCGCCGCGCTACGCGTGCCATCTCTCGCAGGCCCGCCGCCGGATCCGCTAGATGATGCAGCCCGTCGTGGACGTACGACACGTCGACGCCGCCGTCGCGCAGCGGCATCCGCTCCACGTCTGCCACGATCACGGCGTACCGCAGCCCGAAGCGTTCGGCACGCGCCTTCGCCCGTATCGCACACCCTTCGGAGATGTCCGCTGCAATGACCAGCGCCCCCGCCCGCTCCAGCATCTCGGCATCCATGCCGCTGCCGCAGCACACGTCCGCCACCGTCGCTCCGCGCAGCGAACCCAGCGCCGCGATGCTGCGCCGGAACTTCTCCTCCAGCACCTGCCGGTACGCCGCTGGCGCGCCGTGCGGTCGTGCGATCTCGAACTCCGCCGCGACGTCGCGGTCGTAGTACCCGGCCTGCTGATGCTTGTGGCCGTGCTCGTGGTCAAGCTCATCGTGGACGTGCGCCGCGTCGAATCCAGGAGGCAGCAGGATCGGGATCCCGTTCCGAACCGGATAGCTGGCGTCACAATGCGTGCAGGTCAGTTCACCGTCGACGATCGCGTCGTTGTATTCGGCAAGGCCGCCCTCGAGGCAGCCCGGGCACACCAGCAGGTCGAAGATTTCACGCTGCATTTCGTATCGCCTTCCCGGTGCGTAGTGGTCGTCCGCGGACGACGCGCTCGTACATCTGTGCCAGCTGCGGGGCGACTTCGGACCAGTCGTATCGCCGCGCGAACTCTCGCGCCCGGCCACCCATCGAAGCGCGTCGCGACGGATCTCCGAGCAGCGCCCCGATCTCCGCCGCGAACGCCTCCGCCGACAGCGGCAGCACGACGCCGGCGCCCTCCGCCTCGATCGCCGCGGCGATGTTCACGTGCGGCGTCGTGACGATCGGCAGCCCCGCCGCCATCGCCTCCACCACCGCCACCCCGAAGTTCTCGGTGTGCGAAGGCAGCGCCCACACGGTCGCCGAAGCCAGCGCGGCCAGCTTCTCGTCGCCCCGGAGCATTCCCGTGAACACAAGTCGCCGCCCGACGCCCAACCCATCCGCCTGCGCCTGCAGCCTCGTCGTCAGCCCTTCGTCATCCGGACCCGCCAGCACAAGCCGCGCCTCCGGACGATCGCCAGCGACGCGCGCGAACGCATCAACCAGTACATCAAGCCCCTTCTTGTGCGACAGCCGTCCCAGGTGCAGCACGACCGGCGCGTCCCCGAGTGCGTGCTTCTCCCGGAATCCGCCAAGAGCCGGCAACGCCTGGAACGCGGCCCAGTCGATGCCGTTCGGTGCGACAAGCGCCGGGGCGCGATATCCCATCGGCGCCACAAGCGCGGCCTCCGCCGCCGTCTTGAAGTGCAGTCCCGCCGCGCCATCCAACATGCCCCGCTGCCACGCGACCTCCGTCGCCGCCTTCACGATCCGGCTCCGCTTCCGGAGATGCGGATCCAGCGCCCCGCACGGCGAGACGATGTATGGCACGCCGTGGCGGCGCGTGGCGCGGTACGCCGCGAACTGCGGGAATGTGAACAGCATGTGGATGTGGACGACATCATGTTGCGGCACCGCGCCATCGAGCGCTCGCAGCATCGATGGCGCAAACGCCAGCCGTCGCGGCGGCTGCGCGCGGAACAGCCGCACGTCGAGAGTCTCGGCGCCGGGCGGCAGATCGCCGGGCGTCGCCCGTCCTTGCCGCTTCGCCGAAACGGCGCCCGTCATGTCCGTCGAAAAGATCGTCGTGTCGATGCCGAGATCCCGTAGCGCCAGCGACGACTCGACGACGCTCACCGCTGGCCCGCCAATCCGCGCCGAGAGCTGCGGAACGACATGGAGCACTCTCATGCGGCCACTCCCTTCCGCGCAACCGGCACGGCCCGTGCGACCTGCGCGACGCTCTCCGTCCACCGGCAGAGCGCGTACAGCGCCCAGGGCCGCAGCCAGCGCTCACCGCTGTCGTCGTACGAACGCCACGCCGCCGCGACCGCTCCTGCATCGAGATGCTCCGCCAGCGCCGCCGGTATCGACGACAGCACATCGGACGCGTCGCCGCGCAGGCCGCCCTGCAGCCACTGCCCGATCGGCAGCACGAACCCCTGCTTGCGGCGCTCGAAGATCGGGCCCGGCAGAAGGTCGCGGGTGGCCTCGGCCAGCAGCGCCTTCCCGCGTCGCGCCCGGACGGCAGCCGGCAACGACAGCACCCACTCCGCCAGTTCGTGATCGAGGTACGGCACTCGCACCTCCAGGCTGTGCGCCATGCCCATGGCATCGGCATCGCGAAGCAGCACATTCTTCGTGTAATGCGTCAGATCAAGCGTCGCTGCCTGCATCGCAATGTCCCCTCGCCCGTCGACGGCCGCCATACTCGGCGCACCTGCGCCACCGCCCATCAATGCGGCAACCTCGTTCGGCAGAAATAGCCCCCTCAGCAGCTCGTACGAAGACGCGCCACCCGTGCCTTGCATCCACGCTGCCAGCTTCGCCTGGCTGGCTCCCGTGCCGATCAGCTGCCCCGCGCGAAGAGCTAGCGGCCGCAGTGCCGCCGGCAATCGTCGCCCCCGCTCGAGCATCGCCATCCGCCGGGCATAGCCGTAGCCATCGAACAACTCGTCGGCGCCAAGGCCACTCAGCGCCACCTTCAGTCCCGAAGCCGCCGCCGCCTGCGAGACGATATATGTGTTGATGCCGTCAAACGTCGGCTGATCCATCGCCGCAAACGCACCGGGCATGCCGTCGATGAGATCGGACTCTTCAAGGCGTACGCGCACGTGATCGCTGCCAATGTGGCGTGCGACCTCGTCCATATGCGCCTGTTCGGAGAAGTTCGGATCGTCGAACACCACCGACAGCGTCCGCACGCCGCCGTCTCGCCTCGCCGCCAGCGCCGCCAGGATTGACGAGTCGACGCCGCCCGAGAGGAACACGCCCAGCGGCGCGGCGCTGACCAGATGCCGCGAGACACTGTCCTCGAGACGCGCGCGCAGTTCGCCGGCCGCGTCTGCGGGCGTGCACGTCGGCGTCGCAGCTGTCGGCGCCGACCAGTAGCGCCGTACTGTCAGCGCTCCATGCCGGAGACGGCCCGTGTGCGCCGCCGGAAGCGCCAGTACGCCCTCGATCGCCGTGAGCGGCTCACTGACCGCGCCGAACGACAGGAACGACGCGACCGCTTCGCCCAACAGTCGAAACGGCACGCGCCCCGTCTCCAGCAGCGCCCGCACCTGCGATGCAAAGAGAAATCGCCCGTTGGCCTGCCAGTAGTAGAGCGGCTTGATGCCAAACCTGTCGCGCGCGAGGAAGAGGCCTCCTGTATCAGCATCGCTGATCGCAAATGCGAACATCCCGCGCAATCGCGGCACTGCTCCCTCTCCCCAGCGGCCATACGCACGCAGCACCACCTCGGTGTCGCAGTCCGACGAGAAGCGCTCGCCGGCCGACATCAACTCGGTGCGCAGTTCGCGATAGTTGTAGATCATGCCGTTGAATACGATGACGTTGCCGCGCTCATCGCGCATCGGCTGGTGCCCAGACGGCGTCGGATCGATGATCGCCAGCCGCCGGTTGCCGATGGCCAGATGCGCCCCAGCCAGATCCAGTGTCGCGATGCCGCCGTCGTCCGGGCCACGCGCGATCATCTGGTCGCACATGGCCTCGACCGCGGTGCGCACATCCTGAGGGTCAGCGCCCAGGGCGCCCGCTATGCCGCACATGAGACACTCCGCCTCGCCCTGCGCCCGGTCGATTCGGCGATGGACTCGTACGCCGCGGCGAATCCCGCGATCGTGCGTGACCACGTGTACTGCCCCGCGCGCTCGATGCCCCGACGCCGCAATCCGTCAGCAAGCTCAGGCGATGTTAGTACGGCCGCCACCGCCTGTGTCAGGGCCGCGATGTCACGCGCAGGGGCCGTCAGCGCGGCGTCACCAACCACCTCCACCAGCGGAACACAATTCGAGACCACGACCGGCGTCCCACACGCCATCGCCTCGAGCGGCGGCCAACCGTATCCCTCCCAGAACGACGGAAACAGCAACGCGTCCGCCGCCCCGTACAGCTCGATCAGGCGCTCGTCGGACACGCGCCTGGCTTCGATGATGCAGTCGCTCAATCCAAGCGACCGCGCCAGCGTTCGCTGCTCGCCTTCGAGCGGTCGCCCCACGCGCACGAGCGCCACATCGATGCCGGACGCGCGCAGTGCCGACGTCGTCCGCAGCGTCGCCGGAAGATTCTTGTACGGATCGCCCGTCGACACGCTCAATAGCACGTGCCTGGCGGCGACGCCCAGCGATGCCCGCACCGCGGTGCGATGCTCGGCCGACAGCGGCGCGAAGCGCCTGTCAACTCCGTACGGCACGACGCTAATCCGCTCCGGCGCGACGCCACGCAACGCGATGAGGTCGCGCTTCGTGGCCTCGGTCGGAGCGATCACGTGGGCCACACGAGCGAGCCATGATGTGCTCCACTTGAATCGCGCCAGCGCCAGACGGCCCGGCGCGAATCCGGCGATGCCTTGCTCGGCCTTCAGCAGCATCAGGTCGTGGCACGAGATCACGGTCCGCTCAGCCGGCAACACGCCCGCCAGGTGCCCGTAGCCATGGTCGATGACGTGATACACATCCGCTCGCTCGCGCCGCGCCGCCAGCGGATACCGCACGAGGCGCGCGATGTAGCTGTCGATGCGCTCGAGCCGTGAGCCAGATGTGACACCCGATCCCCGCACGGTGGTCGCCCGCATCCGAATCTCAGCGTGCTCCGCGAATCCCCGCACAGTTTCGTCGGCAAGGCGCTCCATCGACAGCAGCCGCTGCTCGGGCATGTCCCGCAGAAGCAGCACGTCTAGCCTGTCGCGGCTCATCGGCGCGCCTGCACTTCCCAGCTGGCGCCCCAGAGCGCGTCGAGCGGGGGAATGCGCAACAACGACGGAACCGCATCGAGCAGCCCCAGTCGCGTCGACATCGGCACCGGCCCCATCCGCCAGACCTCGTCGACGACGAATCCGGCGTCCTCCAGCACAAGCCGAGCCGATGCAGCCGTGAAGCCGCGTCGGTGCGTGTAGTCGGCCCAAACCCGGTGCGGCTTCGCCATCACCATCGACGCGAGGACGACGGCGCCCGGGCGCGCAACCCGGTAGATTTCCCGCGCAAGCCCGCCCGGATCCGCGACGTGCTCAAAGATGTCCTTGGCCAGCACTGCATCGAACATCGCATCCGCAAACGGCAGCGGCTGCGCATCCAGGTCGCTGACCTGTGCGCGCTCGTAGCGAGACGCGCGCGCGACGGCGATCGCATCGTTATCGACGCCATGGACCTCGATGTCCGGCGACGGCCGCAGGCGGCCAAACTCACCCGCGCCGCAGCCGACGTCGAGCACGACCCGCGCGTCGCCCATGCGCCGCCAGTAGCCGCGCGCGAGTTGCGGTGGCATGCCGGGCCCGTCGTAATAGGCTTGTTTCCCGACGACCCTCAGGCGGCCGCTCGTCCGCGCTTCCATGCGCCCCTCCTCGCTTCGCCGCACGCACACGCCGCGACAATCCCATCTGCGGCAGCCGCGATGCTGTAGTCCGACACGATCTCCGCGCTCCGCTCGCCGAACGCCCGCCGCATCTCCGGCTGGAGCGCGAGCCGCACGATGGCATCCGCGAGCTTCGCCGTGTCGTCGTGCGGCACGATGCGCCCGTTCTCGCCCGCTCGCACGAGGTCTGCCGCGCAGCCCACGCGATCCGACACCACGATCGGCAGTCCGAAGTTCATCGCCTCGTTCACGACAAGCCCCCACGTCTCGTGCAGCTTTGAAGGCAGCACGAACATGTCGGCGGCGGCGTATGCACGCGGCAGTTCCGACTGATTCAGGAATCCGGCGAAGACAATGCGATCTGCGACGCCCAACCGCTCCGCGAACGCCTCGCACTGACGGCGAAGCGGCCCGTCTCCCGCGATCAGCAGCCATGCGCGTGTGACGGCCCGTGCGTGCGCGAACGCTTCGATCAGCCGCAGCGGTTGCTTCTTGTCGATGAGTTTCCCCGTGAACAGCACGACTGGCGCGCCGTCATCGATGCCAAACGACGACCGGATCTCAGTGCGCGCCGGCGCCAGCGCAGCCGCCTGCGCCCGGAAGTACGCGTTGTCGACGCAGTAGCGCGCCGGATGCAGGCGATCCTCGGGCATGCCGTAGTGACGGAAGAACCGGCGGTTCTCCTCGCCGATGTACAGTCCGCTCGCACGCGAAAACAACGTTCGCAGTCCGGCCGCCTTCGCGAAGCTACGGAGCTTCGGGCGTGCGTGAAGCAGTGTCTGCTCATCCCGGATCAGCACGCGTGCGCCCGATGCCCGCGCCGCCGCCAGCGTCAGCCAGGTGGTCGCGTGCGCGTATCCGTGCGCCCACACCACGTCGTAATCGCCCGCAGCGACCTCGCGGGCAATGTCCGCTCGCGGCCGTATGCTCGCGGGAGCAGCGAGCGTGCGCATCGCACTGTCACAGAACCGCGACCTATACCCATCGAGCAGCGGCGTATCCCATTCGATCCTGCGCCCAAACTCCGCATCCTCGAACGCACCCACCGAGTAGAAATACACCGTCAGGTCGATGTCCTCCCGATTCGCCAGTTCGCGATACAGGGGCGCAAAGTAGTGAATCGGATGTGACACGAGGTGCGCGACACGCAGCGGATTCATGCCGCTCGCCTCAAGCCCATCGCCAGCGCGCCCACATTGGCGTTGCTGCGATGAATCACGAACGGTCGCCCTACCGCCGAGGCGAAGTCCCAAAACGACGTGTTCCAGGCGATGTCATCGCTCACGATGATCCCGTCGCGCGACATATGCGGCAGTACCGTCGCGTATTCCCACATCATGTGCGCGTAGGTGTGCTCCGAGTCGTGCAGGAACAGGTCGACCTCGCTTACGTCCGCAAGAAGCGGCAGCAGCGCATCTCGCACGTTCGCCTCGATGAGCGTCCAGCGATCCTTATAGCTCTCCGGCACGAGGAAGCCCGTGCCCATGCCCTCCGGTAGCCCCGCGTACGAGCCGGTTTGGCTAAATTGCCCGACCTTCGCAGGAAGATCGATGCTCCAGAGGTGCCCCTCGCCGTTCATCCGGAGCGCCTGGAGCAGCATCGCGCTGTCCCACCCGCTGAAACATCCGGTCTCGATGACGACGCGCGGACGCATCACCCGGGCCGTGACATACAGCAAGATCGCCCTGCCCTTGCCCGTGGCGTGCATCGCCAGCCGCATGCCCAGCATTTGCTCGGCCGTCATGCTGGGAGCAACGCCCTGAAAGCGCCGGCCGTCGTCGCTGCTGACCGAAGCGAGCAGTTCCGGCGATTCGGTGAGCTCGCGTAGGTACGCCTCGACCTGCGTCACGCTCGGGACGCTGCCTGCGGGAATCAGGAGCCGCAAGCACTTCATATCGTCGGCGGTGGCGTAGTGCCGAAGCGCCTTCCACATGGTCTCTTTCACCTTCTGCTGTGGCACGATCATGCAACCTCCATCTGTCGTCCAACGCCCGGCATCGCAAACACGCCGCTCCGGTACGCCAACGCGCACGTGACGGCGAGGCTAAGCACGCTTGCGACGCTCGCGCCGGCCGCCACTCCCTCCACGCCTCCCAGCCAGGCGCCCAGGGCGCCCGAAGCAAGAAACATCGCCCACGACGCCACTTCGGCGATGCTCGCCAGGCCGGGGCGTCCCAACCCACGAAGCACCTCCGACGGGAACGCCCGAAGGGCCAGCGCCAGCGACGACACCGCTAGCAGCTGCAACACCCGCACCGCGCCACCGTATTCGCTTCCGAACAGCAGGTGAACCGCCGGCTGCGCACCAGCCAATAGCACCACCGCCGGCACGACCGCCGCAAGCACATACAAGGCACCCATTGCGCGGAGCCGCGGGCGTTCGCCCGCGAGATGCGCGGCACTCACATGCGGAAACACCACCATCCCGATCGATGCAGTCACGAGACGCGGCGCAGCAAGAAACGCCCCTGCGGCGACAAACAGACCCAAATCCTTGGTCGACAGGAACAACGCCACCACGATGACATCGACACCGAGCGCCTGCGGCGATAACCGCCCGATGTGCGCCCGCAAGCCGTAAGAGACGGCATCGCGCGCCAGCGGGAGATCGACCGAGCCTCGGCCAGCCTGACGCCAAAGAAGCAAAGCGGCGAGCGCATCCGCCGTCCCGTTGGCCGCGAGGAACGCGAGAGCAGCCGTTCCCGCTGTCAGCTTCTCCGTCGCGGCCAACGCAACAACCCCGGTCGTGTACACCAACGGTGTCGCGATCCGCACCGCATTGAACGCACGGAAGTTCAGCCATCCGCCCAAAGCGCCGGAACAATACGACCCAATCAGATACAACGGAATCAGCGACGCAAGCAGCATCGCATCACGCGTCACCACTCGGCCTTCGAGGACGAACGGCATCGTTAGCAGGTACACGGGAACAAGTACGGCACTCTGTGCCACCGCCAGGACGACCAGCGTCGCTGGCAATCGGGTGCGCCGAAGCGGATCCGCGCTCAAATACGTCGAAGCCAGGTCGACGCCCAGGTTGCCGATCGTGCAGAACAGTTGCGGCCAGAGCAGAAGCAGCGCCAGTTCGCCGCGGCTCGCCGGCCCAAGGTCGCGGGCAGCAATAGCGCCGCTCGCCAGCCCCAGCATCGCCACGACGCCGCTGGCGCTCAGCGTGCCAATCAGGCGCGGCCCGATCGCCGAAAGGTCCGAGTTCAGGCGCGCCAGCCACGCCGGCGCCGTCGCCCCGGCTCGCAGTGCCGCTTGACGACTCATCCTTCGCGCACGAATCATGCCGCCCGCCGTTCCGTGAGAACCGCCGCCTTCGGCTTGACCCGAAGCCATGCGCGCATCGCGAACGTGCACAGATCTTGCTCGCTGTATCGCTCGCGCAGCGACGCCCAGACCTGCGGCTGCTCTCGCTTGAAGTGAAGCGCTTCGGGCGACACCGTCAGCGTGACGTGCGAAAGGTCGAAATACCGGCGGAAGACCGCAAGGTACTCGTCGTATGTCGCGCGGCTGAACATATCGTTTCGCAGCCAGTGCAACGCCTCTTCCCGTTCGTAGGGAATGTTGCGCGCCTCCAGGTACGCGTCGAACTGCGCGTCATCCATCCAAAGGTGCTCATACGATCCCAGGAAGTGCGCACCACCATAGCCGCGGTACAGGGGCCCGAAGTTTGCGAAGACCATGCCCCCCGGTCGCGTCACCCGCGCCATCTCCGCGACGCACGCCTCCAGATCGCGGACGTGCTCGAGTAGCGCCGTCGAGGACACAAGGTCGAACGAGTTGTCGGCGAACGCCAGCGCGCCCACGTCCATCGCTGCGACGTCGGCCTCGCGGCGCGCCCAGTCGATGGGGTGGCCGAAGTAGTCGCATCCGACGAGCGAGCGCGGCGACTGCTGCTCCCACAGCTTCAGTTCCTCGCCGCGGCCGCAGCCGAGCACCAGCACATCGCTCGCCTCCAGCGGCACGTACTGGCGCGTGCGCTTCAGGAGCGTTGCCGGGTCATTGCCCCGGTTCGAGAAGCACACCTCGTCGAAGTACGCGTCTGAGAGGTACGGCGCCGCACGCAGATAGTAGGCCTTCTGCCCGCGCAGCCAGTTGAGCGCCGGATAGGCCGAACGAACCGCGCCCACCACGTGACGATTCTGCTTCAATTCGCTCTTAAGCCGCCCGAGCATCGCTGTACCTCCGCTGCGACGCGTGGAGCGGCGCGTAGACATCGCGATACAGCTCCTCGCTGTACGCGCTCCAGTCACGATGTGTGACGCTCGCCGCCGCAGCCCAGCCCATGCGCAGCCGCAGTTCCTTGTCTTCGATGAGCTGCTCCATGCGCTCGCGCAGCGCACCGGCGTCTCCAGCGGGCACGATGAATCCGTTGACCCCGTCTTCGACCAGGTCCGCACCCGAGCGGTCCGTGGCGATGACCGGCAAACCGGCCACGAGCGCCCAGATCATCGCCTGCGAGAGTCCATCCTCGACCGAAGGCAGAACAAAGATGTCCGCATCGCGGTATTCGGCGGCGAACGCCTCGCCGGTCAGCGGCCCGGTCGCGACGGCGCCATCGGGAAGTCCGCCGCTACGACGAACGAGGTCATCGCTCGGCTCGCCCGTGAGCCTCAACTCGGCGGCAGACTTCAAGCCACGAAACGCCTCGAGCAGGTACGGCACGCCCTTGCGGATCTCACACCGTCCGGCGAAGAGCACGCGCGGCGCACGCGTCCGCCCACTGCGATCGACGGGCTCCGCGATGGCGCGAGCGCCCCACGTCGCGAGGCGCAGCTTCGGCGCCGGAACGCCTTGCCTCACGAATGAGTCGACCACCCAGCGACAAGGCGCAACGATGACGTCCGCCTCGGCGTACTCCTCCATCATTCGTTCGATCACCCGCGGGTGCGTCAGCGGCGTCTCCTCGCCCCAGCGAGCGAACTCCTCGCGCAGGATCGCCGTCTGTTCGACGATGTGCGCCGAGGCGACCGTGAGCACGACCGGCACGCCCCGATGGTGCGCCGCCCGTATCGTCCGGAGCGAAGTGCTGCCCCAACCGTTGAAAATGTCGCATCCACCCAGCATGGCCGCGGCCGCGACGTCGAACGCCGCGCTGACGGCAATCTGGTTCTGCGCCTGCCAGGCGCGTGGCGCCAGCCGTTGGAACGCGTAGTTCCAGCCTCCAATCGGCGCGAGCGTCCGGGTCCGTTCGCGAGTGACCCCAAACTGCTTCGTCCGACCGTGTGGAAGCGGCGTCACCAGCCGTTCGAGTTCGCCACGCGACTCCAGCCAGCGCGCCCAGTGAAACGCCGGCTCGAACTTGCCAGGCACCGAAACCGTCACTCTCATGCCGCAGCCCTCCGATCGCGCCACAGCGTCCGCAACGTCTGCCACTCGCCGTAGCGATGCGCAGCCACCTGCATGTGAAGCAGCACCCAGAACACCGGCAAGTCCCTCATGCCGCGAGGCGACTGGAGCGCCCGTCTGTATGCCTTCCTGCCATTCGGCAGGAGCATCGCCGCCAGAAACAGAGATGCTGCTGCGGCACCGGCGCGCCGAACCGTCGCGAACGCCAGCGACCGGGCGCGCAGCCGCGTCTCGATGTACGGGATCGCGTTGCCGCGCCATCGCCACTGACGCCAGAAGCCGCGCATCGTTCCCGGAACGCGGTGCGGCACGACGATCGTGTAATCGACCTTCCACTCTGTTCCAGCGTTGCGGAGCCGCTCGAAGAACTCGACATCCTCGCCACCGAGTCCCGGAATCTCCTCCGGAAACAGTGCCGCGAGTGCGGCTTCGCGCCTGCACGAGAAGCCTTCCGTCCAGCCGACACGATCCTCCGGGAAGAGCAGGCTGTGTTCCGCCTGCAGGTACCGCCCCGGCGCTGCATCGAGGTTCATGACGCGGGCGTTGACGGAGACCATGCCCGTCGAACCTCGGTATGTGAACGTCAGCCGCTCCAGAAACCCCGGCTCCGGCATGACGTCGGCGTTCAATATCACGACCACGCTCCCCGTCGCCGCCCTGATGCCCGTGTTTCGCGCCGCCGCGACCCCGCGTCGCCTACCCTCGTCGATGACGACGATCGGCGCCGACTCGGCACGACGGCGCAGCAGCTCCAGCGTGCCATCCGTCGAACCGCCATCGACGACGATGATCTCCATCGCCGGAAGCCGCTGATTCAACACGGCATCAAGTGTGTCGCCAATGTCTTCCGCTTCATTGAAGGTGGGGATGATTACCGAGAACGTCGGCAGTGCCACGTCGTTCTCCGCGGGATGCTCCGGCAGCCGTGCGGCCCTCATCGTCGGGCCTCGGCCAACTCAGCGATGAAGTGCGCCACCGTCTTGGCGATGCCTTCTTCCAGCTCGACCTTCGGCTGCCAGCCAAATCGCTCCGCCATCCGGCCGATGTCTGGTCTGCGACGCGCCGGGTCGTCCGTCGCAGCCGGCCGAAAGTCGAGGCTCCCGTCACTGCCGGCGCACCGGGCGATGGTCTCGGCCAGGTGGCGCATCGTCACCTCTTGCGGGTTGCCGAGGTTGAATACACCGCCATCGGCATCGCGATCGAGGCCGACGAGCAGGAGCGCGTCGACGAGATCGGACACGTAGCAGAATGAGCGCGTCTGCAGACCGTCGCCGAACACCGGCAATGAGCGTTCTGCCAACGCCGCCCCGATGAACGCCGGCACGACCCGGCCGTCATCGATGTTCATCCTCGGGCCGTACGTGTTAAAGATGCGCACGATCGAGGCATTCACGCCGTGCTTCCGGCGATATTCGACCGTCAACGCCTCGCCGAATCGCTTCGACTCGTCGTAGCAGGCCCGGACTCCGACCGGGTTCACGTTGCCCCAATAGGTCTCACGCTGCGGATGCTCAAGAGGGTCGCCGTACACCTCCGACGTGCTCGCAAAGACAAACCGCGCCTCGCTCTCCCGAGCAATGTCGAGCAGCCGATGGGTCCCAGCCGAATTGGCCAGCATGGTCTCGATGGGAAACTGCTGGTAATGCACCGGGCTCGCCGGCGACGCCAGGTGGAACACCAGATCGCACGCCACCCGCGGCGCGGTGGCGACATCCGCCTCGATCATCTCGAATCGGTCATCGCCGAGGAGTTCCTCGACATTCGAGCGACGGCCCGTGACGAAGCTGTCGAGACAGACGACGCTGTGCTCGCCTGCCAGAAGCGCCCTGCTCAAGTGACTACCGATGAATCCCGCACCGCCCGCGATGAGCACGCGCATCAGGCCACTCCCTCGGACGGCACGGCGAAGTAGTGCCCGGCGGGAAACGGCGGCTCGACGGCACAACGCGTACTGAGGTCGGCGAAGGCATACGCCACGGGCATGGCCGCGGCGACCTCCGCACCCGCTTCCGGCGAATGGATTTCGATGAGCATGCGAGGCCGAAACGTGGCAATAGTCAAGGAGGCGCCGCGAATCACCGCCGCCTCCGCTCCCTCCACGTCCAGCTTCATCAAGGTTGGCGGGGTGCAGCCTGCCGCGACGGCACTATCGACCGTGACGCACTCGACGCGCATCGCTCCCTGCTGGTCGATCCGCCCTTCGAGCGAGGTGGCCCCATCCGCGAACGCCACGAACCCGCTCACGTCACTGACCGCTGCCGGACAGATGACCACGTTATGCAGCCCATTCGCGTCAATGTTCTCTTCGAGTCGCACCGCGTTGCGATCCACCGGCTCAAACGCGTACACGCGGCCCTCTGGGCCCGCCTGCCGCGCCATCAGCACCGTGAAGAAGCCCACGTGGGCACCAATGTCCCAAACGACGTCCCCTGCCCTCATCTGGCGCTCGAGGAGCGCCTGAACGAGCGGCTCGTGCGTCCCCAGCCAGTAGTACTTCTCCGTGGCCAGGTCGACGTAGAGCCGGGCTCCCCGCAGCGCCCCGCCCAGCACCTCCACCGGCTGCGGGCCCTCGGGTGCACCCGACGCCAGAGCGCGCCGAAGGGGGCGCGCGATCGACGATCGCGCGATGCGACGTGTTCCGCTGTCGCCGAGCGCGCGGCGCGCACCCTTCGCGAAGCGG
>JANPBN010000282.1:0-4421 GCA_031430415.1 Dehalococcoidia bacterium | reverse complement strand
GCGCCGAAGTTCCGCCGCGAATGCGTCGACCAGCGGCTCCGCCTGCTCCGGGGGAGCGGCATCGATGAAGCTCGGACGCCGGCCCTTGCGCACATCGGCCAGCAGCGTGAACTGCGACACGACGAGCGCCTCACCCTCGCTGTCGATGAGCGACCGGTTGAACTTGCCCTCGGTGTCCGAAAAGATGCGCATCTCCGCGCATTTCGTGGCGATGCGGTGCGCCTCCGCGGCGTCGTCACCTTGCGCCACGCCTACGAGCAGCAGCAGACCAGCGCCGATCGCTCCGACGATCTCGCCTTCGACCATGACTGATGCAGAGGTGACCCGCTGGAGAACGACGCGCACGGCCTAACTGGCCGCCGCTGCCTCGGTGGTGGTGGGTGTGCTCTTCGCGGGTGTAGTTGCGGGCTCGGCCTTAGGGCCGTGTGAGTGGCCGCCCGGGCCGTGTGAGTGACCGTGGCCGGCGTCAGCTGCCGGCTTCTCCGCAGGCGCCGAGGCGTCGGCCGACGAGGCGTCGGGCGACGACGGTGCGCTCGTCTCGGAGCTGGTGTCCGAGCCACGGCTGTCGGTCTTGTAGAAACCACTGCCCTTGAAGACCATCGCCGGGGCAAATAGCATCCGCGTCGCTTGCTTCTTGCATTTGGGGCACTTCTGTTTCGCGGGAGCGTCGAATCCCTCGCGCTTCTCGTATTCGTAGGCGCAGGCGGTGCATTTGTACCCGTACGTTGGCAATGTGGGGTTCCCTTCGAGGATGGCTCTGCTCAAAGTCTAGCGATTCGGTCAGGAATCCAGCAAGCGGACGTCAATCGGGCGATGTATCTCCGTCCGGGTGGTTTGGGTTGTCGAGGAGCGGCCCGGCGTAGAGGTCATCGAAGTACACGCGCGCGCCCGTCGCTGGCTGCTCGGCCGTCTTGCCGTCGTAGCGCACCTCAAAGAACGCCTCGATGGAGTCCCACCTCTCGGGCACGCGCCCGAGACGCGTCGCGAACGCCTGCCTCACCGGGTAGCCGAAGTAGACCCACTTCCGCAGCTTCGGCGCTTCGCGGCTCAGGAAGAGGAACCGGGCATTCGACAGCAGGAACGGCTCGCGGTCGATGCCGGCAATCGGGAACCGCATCTCGTGAATGCCGAAATCATCACCGAAATCACCGCCCCGAACGACGATGACGAACTGCAGATACTGGAACGTCGCCTGCGGCTGCCAATCGTCAACGCGATAGAAGCCGGACACGTACTCCGGGAAGACCGTCGCCGAGATCGGCTGAATCGCGCCGACGATACGCGTGGCGATCGCGTCGTCCTCACCCTGAAGGTCCAGGCCGAGGCTGTGCTCGCCTGTTCGGGCAACCGAATCCGAGATTTCGAACGGTCGCCACGTGTCCTGTTGCAACGCGAACCAGGGATCCGCGCCATTCTCGAATCCGGGGTTCTGAAGCAAGTTGGCGGCTGAGGGTGTCGGTGTCGGGATTGGCGGCAGTTCATCGAGCAGGCCGCAACCGGCGATCAGAGGAGCAGCCGCGAGCGCCGCAAGGAGCGCCATCCGCCGTACGAGCGCCGGTGCGGGGATTCGCGCTTGCATTGCGTTGTTCGTACCGCGGGCGATCCGCTGGGTCAAGCGCACGCGCTTCTTCCAAAGCCAAAGCCGTCGACGAGGCATGCCCGTATATTGAGTTGATGGACCAGCAATCACCCCGGCAATCCCTCCTCGGCCGCCCGCTTGTGCGCGGCGTCATCGCAGCGGGCCTGCTCGCTATCCTCACCGGCGGTGTCGTGATCGGCCAGGCGCTGCGCGGTGGCAGCGACCCAACGTTGGAGGGACGCCCAGCGACGACGGGAACTGTCGAAGTGGAGTCGGGCATCGGCGCACTCGATAGCAATCCCCCGATCATCGGCAGTCCCGCGCCGAATTTCGTGCTACGCGACCCGGACGGCAACCGCGTCACGCTCACCGACTACCGGGGAAGCGTTGTCTGGATCAACTTCTGGGCGACATGGTGTACGCCGTGCAAGAAGGAACTCCCCGAGATCGAGGCGCTCTTGAACGAGAAGCGCGGCGCGGGCCTCGTCGTGCTCGCCATCAACTATCGGGAGCGCCATGCCGACGCCCGCGCGTTCATGGACAACGCCGGGCTCACGTTGCCCGTGCTCCTCGACCGAGGCGGCAGCGTCTACGACCAGTACCGGTTGCAAGGACTGCCCAATAGCTTCTTCGTCGGCAGGGACGGCAATCTCGCCGCGCTGCAATACGGATACATGACCGAGAAGAAGATGCGCGAGCGTTTGCGCGACGCGGGCATGGAGTAACTTACACCGCCTTCATTGCATCCTTCACGACGCGGCCGGCCTGGACGACCAAAGGGATGTTCCCGGCGGAGACGAGCACGTCGATCTCATCGAGCGGGTTGCCGCGCACGAGGATCAGATTGGCGTCCTTGCCCTCTTCGAGCGTGCCTATGCTGTCATCCAAGCCGAACAGCGCAGCGTTCGTCCGCGTAGCGCTGACCAACGCCGCCATCGCGCCCATGTGCTTCGCCTTTTCGGCGATTTCGCCCGCCCGCCGACGCTGACTCGGCCCCAGCAGATCGGAGCCTGAGCCAATCCGCACACCCGCGTCGATGGCAATGCGCACGCTCCCCGCCGTCTCGCCGCGCACGAGCTCGAGCTTGGTGCGCGAGACTTCCGGGAGTTGGGGCAAACCCGCGAGCAGTTCGAGGATGATCACGGTCGGCACGAGAAACGCGTCCTGATCCTTCATCCGCTGGGCCGTCGCTTCCGTGAGGATGCTCCCGTGCTCGATCGAACGGACGCCTGCGTCGAGGGCGTTATTCATCGCGCCACTGGTGTGGCAGTGGGCCATGACGTAGGTGTTGAACGATCGCGCAACCTCGACCGCTGCCGCGATCTCCTCCACGGAGAGTTGGAGGCTATCCAGTGGATCGGTCGGCGACATGACGCCGCCCGATGCGAAGACCTTCACCTGCGTTGCGCCGCGCCGAATCTGGCGGCGCGCCGCCCGCCGGACGGCGTCCGCGCCATCGACGATCTCCGGATGCGCCACCAGTCCCGGTATCGATTCGTGCATGGTGTCGTCGAAGCGTGGGCGATGGTCACCATGACCACCGGTCTGTGAAATAAACGAGCCCGACGGCAGGATGCGCGGTCCAGCGATCTGCCCTTCGTGTACCGCGAGGGCATACGCCGGGTCGAGGCCGCCGGCGTCGCGTACTGTCGTGAAGCCTTCGTCGAGCGCAATGCGGATGTTCTCCGCGACCTTGAGAACGTAGGAGACGTGACTCTCAGGCGCATCGCGGTCGGTCTCGCTGGTCAGCCCGAAATGGACGTGCGCATCTGTGAGGCCTGGCATCAGTGTCAGTCCGGCGCAGTCGATACGTCGCGCCGCGTCGCCTGGGACGATCGTCCCGGCTGGGCCGACGCGCGCAATGCGTCCGTGTTCGACAAGCACGCTCATGTGTGTGCGTGGATCCGCGCCCGTGCAATCAAGCACCGTTGCATCCTCGAGAAGCAGCGCGATCATGTCGGCCTCCTACGGCTGGGGAGTGGGGGTCGGTTCGCGAAGATCCGTCGTCCGGTAGAATCCACGCTCGTCGTATGAGATGCGGAACTCCGCCTCGGCGAAGTACTCGTACGCGAACGTTCGCTCAAGCAACAGCTCCCCGCCGGCGTCATACACGCCGATCGCAGACGGAAACTTCTCGCGTTTCACGACGAAGGTGTATTCGCTGCGATCCGGACCAATCGCCTGCTGCTGGCCGTCCGCGAGGCGGACGACGGTCGTGCGACCGATCTCGCTGCGAATGACGAGTCCGCGCTGGGCGCCGGCACGTCCGCTCGCGCTGGCCCATAGGAGGACGCTCAGCACGACAGCCGCAAAGGCAATGAGTGCACCGATCAGTGCCCAGGCGCGCTTAGGCACGGTTCATCGCCCTCGTCGGTGTCTCGATGTACGGCACAGCGCCTCCTTGCCCTCGTCGAAGGGAGCTTACCGTGACGCATGCCTTCGGGCATCTGTGACGCCTCGCCTGCTCGCCGGTCCTGCGTCCGGCCGCATTGGATCCGTGGCCGGGCCGTCACGCTCACCTTTACGGCAGCCGATACTCTCCTCGATGAGCACGCAGGGCATCGAAGGAGCGACGATGAACGAGCAGAGCGGGCAGACGCCTACCGGAATCAGCATGGCCGATACGGTCGATGCGCTGACCCAGGCAATGGCCGTCTGGGACGAAGCCAGCTACACGCACTCCGTCCGCACGGCTGCGTACGCGGAGGCCATCGGCCGCGAGGTCGGCCTGTCCGGCGAGCCGTTGGAGCTCGTCAGGATCGGCGCGCTCTTGCACGATATCGGCAAGATGGGCATCGAGATGGCAGTCCTGAAGAAGCCGGGCAGCCTCGAAGACCATGAG
>JANPBN010000281.1:0-2087 GCA_031430415.1 Dehalococcoidia bacterium | reverse complement strand
GGACGGTTCGCGTGGTGGCAGCGGTTCTGGCTACGCGGCTACCCCGGCCGCATCGCCAGCGAACGCAGCCTGATGTCGCTCGCTGAGCGCAGCAATTTCGCCTACACCCGTGAGGCGGCGCTGCGCCCGTTCTTCTGGCCGCCGCTTCCGCGCGTCTCATTCATCGCCGGCACGCTGCCCACCGGCTGGACGATGCAGGGCAACAACCTCGTCCCGCCGGACAGGGCGCCGGCGGATGGCGACGTTCCTGAGATCCGAACCGGCCTCGCCGAACAACGCGATATCCAGCCGCCCCAAACAGGAGTATGATCCCGAAACGGTAGTCCGTACCTGCGAGGGAACACATGCCCACCGACGACGCCACCATTCCCACCGGCTACTGGCAGCGCGAGGCCAGCCACAACCCGCGGCCGCTGACGCCGCTCGGCTCCAGCTTCTTCATCGATGCGGCGAACCAGGCGTTCACGAAGGTCTTCGCCGAGTTCGGCCTCCTCGCCGAACGCCTCGAGTTCCGCGAGATCAAAGGCTACGTCTACACCGCCATCAAGCCGTTCGGCGTCGGCGATCGCGGCGGCGGCAGCCTTCCCCCGAAGTGGCTGCTCTGGACCGTCCTCCGCGTCCATCCGGCGTTTCGGCGCCGGATCGCCACCAACAAGCGCGCCATGAACGCGCGTCTCGACATCACGTTTCTCGATCGATGGACGAGCGAGTGGCGTCCCGGACTCATCACCGAGATTGCCCGCCTCCGCGCCATCGATCTCTCCACGCTCTCCGATGCCGCTCTCGCCGATCACTTCGAGACTGTGCGCCAGTTGCTCTTCCACTCGTCCGACGTCCACTTCTACCTCAGCGGCGCCAATGGCTTCCCGATCGCGCGGCTCGCCTGGTTCTGCCGCGACCACCTCAAGCACAGCACGATGGACACCCTCAAGCTGATGTCCGGCCTCTCCGGCGCATCGAGCGAGCCCGCCGTCCGCCTCGCGGAACTCGCCTCCGCCATCCGGTCGGATGCGCCGTTCGCGCAGTCGCTCCAGTCCGCAGCCCCCGGTGACGTGCCGGCAATGCTTCGCGCGCACGGCGGACCCGTCGCCGCACAGTTCGATGCCTATGTCGATCACTACGGCTTCCGCGCGTTGCGCTACGAGGTTGTCGACCCGACGCTCGGCGAGCAGCCGGAGCTGCTCGGGCGTCTCCTCCAGGATCAGCTCGCCCACGCCGCTGACCCTGCCGCCGACGAACGCCGCCTCAGCGCCGAACGCGCCGAAGCGAAAGCCGCCGCCCTCGCCGCGCTGACCGATGAGACCCTCCGCGCGCGCTTCCTAGCCCTGCTAGCCGATGCCGAACGCGCCTACCCCGTGCGCGAGGACAACGAGTTCTACACCATCAGCATGCCGCTCGCGCTCGCCCGCGTCGCCACGCTCGAAGCGTCGAAGCGCCTCGTGGCGTCCGGCGCGATCCCGGCCGCCGACGATGTCTACTACCTCCGCTGCGATGAAGTCGCCGCCGGCCTGCGCGCGCCGCGCGACTACTCCGAAACCGTCGCCTCTCGCCGCGACGCGATGCGCGCCGCCGAGGCATTCGATCCGCCAGCCACCTACGGCGTCGAGCCGCCGCTTCCGCCGATGGACATCCTGCCCCGCGAGATGCGCGAAGCCATGGAGAGCATGGTCTGGGTGCAGGAGACAGTCTTCGAGAGCGAGCAGAGCCAGACGCACACCGCAGCCGGCGCAACCGAGATCCGCGGCCGCGCCGCCGCGCGCGGCGTCGTCACGGGCACAGCGCGCGTCATCATGGGCGAGCACGAATTCGGCAAGCTGCAACCGGGCGATGTGCTCGTCTGTCCGATCACCTCGCCGGTCTGGTCGATCCTCTTCGCCAATATCACCGGCCTGGTCACCGACACCGGTGGCATCCTCTCGCATCCGGCGATCATCGCGCGCGAGTACGGCATCCCCGCCGTCGTCGCCACCGGCAACGCGACCGCCCTCATCCGCGACGGCCAGCGCATCGAGGTGGATGGCGACGCCGGCATCGTGCGGATCCTGGGGTGACGATGACTGGGTGGCATGTGGCTCGTAGCGAAGCGC
>JANPBN010000280.1:0-2042 GCA_031430415.1 Dehalococcoidia bacterium | reverse complement strand
CGCTACTCCAGTGGGTCGAGGAGCACCGTCGCCTCGCCCTTGACGACGGTTTGGCCGTCCTGGTTGACGGCGTCGGTCTGGAGCGTGAGGATGCCCTTCTCGGCGTCGACCGCCGTCACCTCGATGTTCGCGGTGATCGTGTCGCCGATGCCGACGGGCAGCCGAAAGCGCAGTTGTTGGGACAGGTAGACGACGACGAAGTCCGGCGCCAGCTTGGTGCCGAGGGCGGCGGAGATGATGCCGGCCGAGAGCATGCCGTGTGCGATGCGGCGCTTGAAGCGCGTGCGCTCACCGAATGCAGGATCCAGATGCAGAGGCTGATCGTCGCCGCTGGCCTTTGCGAACATGATGACGTCGTCTTCGGTGACGACCTTGGTGAACGAAACTTTGTAACCGACAGAGGGTCGCGGGGCCACGGTGAGCCTCCCCATGTGATGCCGCCGTACGGCAATTGTACGAGCGATTATACGTTTGACAGCGAATGGCCGACTGGCATAGGCTACATCAAACGCTCATTCGAAGGGATACGCACTTGGCGACCGCCCAGGACGCCGCGACGCAGAAGCCAGTCCGGCGCACGCGAAAGCTCCGGCACGGTCCCGTCACGCGCGAGCAAATCCTCGATTCGTCGCTGCGATTGTTCTCCGAGAAGGGGTTCGCGCGGACGAGCGTCCGTGACATCGCGCAGGCTGCCGGTATCACCGACGCTGCGATCTACTATCACTTCGCGTCCAAGCGTGACCTGTTCGAGGCGCTCATCGAGGAGCGCGGCTTCACGGCAGCCCTCGAGAACCTGGAGCGCGCCGAGGTCACCATCGGCCCCAGGGAGGCGATCCCGGTGATCGCCATCAACGCGCTCCAGTTCATCTACAACAATCGCGACCTAATGAAGGTGCTGATGCTCGAAGCGATGGCGGATGATCCCGTCGCGACCGAGGAGTACTCGATCCTGGTGGAACGGTGGAAGAAGGCCGAGGCACGCATCCTCCGTGTGTACGTCGACCAAAAACTGCTGCGCACGGAGGATGTCGACGAACTCGCGGCGCAACTCGTCGTGACGGTCATCGGCATCTTCGCCGACTACCTGATGTCGCCGGCTTCGGGCGGCGACAATGGGGTGGTGCCGCCGGCGTTGACCCGCCACGTCGAGACGGCGATGCAGCACATCGTCGACGGGATTGTCGCCGCCGGCTCGTGAACCTTCGACCTTTTGAATCGCGCACACCGCCTCCGACCACGGTGGAGGATGCGCGTTTTGCGCACGAAAGCGAGCATGAATTCGCGTCGCTGCTGGACTTCTACGGCATCGCCTGGCAGTACGAGCCGCGCACCTTTCCGCTCCGGTATGCCGATGACGGGCGCATCGCCGAAGCATTTTCGCCTGACTTCTACCTGCCTGATCTCGACCTCTACATCGAACTGACCACGCTCAAGCAAGGGCTTGTGACGGACAAGCATCGCAAGCTGCGCCAACTCCAGGAGCAGTATCCGGACGTTCACATCAAGCTGCTGTACAAGAAGGACTACCTCAGCCTCATCGCGAAGTACGGCATCGGCCCGGTGAACGAGGTCGATGACATGACCGTGCATGAGGTGTTGTTCACAGCTTCCGAGATCGAGCGTCGCGTGAACGAGTTGGGCGCGGCGGTATCGCGCGACTATGAGGGGCACGAGCCCCTCTTCATAGGAGTGCTCAAGGGCGTCACGTGTTTCATGGCGGATTTGATGCGCCACACCGCGCTACCGCTGAGCGTCGACTTCATGACGATCTCGTCGTACGAAGGCGACCGTACCGGCGCCGTGCGGATTGTGCAGGATCTCAGCGAGAACATCCTGGGGCGCGACGTGCTGATCGTTGAGGACATCGTCGACACGGGCATGACGCTCAACCATCTCGTTTGTCAGCTTCAGGCGCGCGGGCCGGCGAGCCTGCGGGTGTGCGCTCTACTCGACAAGCGCGTGCGGCGTATCGCCGATGTCCCGATCGACTACATCGGGTTCGAGGTGCCGGACGAGTTCGTCGTCGGTTACGGGCTCGATTA
>JANPBN010000279.1:0-3730 GCA_031430415.1 Dehalococcoidia bacterium | reverse complement strand
GCAGATCAACTGCACGTCCTGCTCGCGCACTCCCGCACCGGCAAGCTGTTCGAGGACCGCTTCGATCGCAACCCGGCGAATCGGCCCGAACGAAGTTACCGTCGGATCGTCGAACGCGATCACGACGCGCGAACCGGGCCGGACGATATCCCGAATCGGCGGCAACCCGAGCGGATGCGCAAGGGCCTCGCGCACAGCCCCGTCGAGATCACCCACGGCCTGCAGCCCACCGCCCGCTCCTGCCGCGCCGCTGCGCGCGATGATCCGCGCACGCGCGGGCAACTCCGCCGTGACCGTCGATGTACCGAATGGCAGCGTGACCTCGCCCATTTGTGCGCACGTAGTACCACGGCGGGCGACCGCTGCGCTACCGGGAGCGGTTGCTAGACTGAAACGCAAGAGTGCGACGTGGCATCGAGCGCGAACCGGGGAGTTCACAATGACAACGGGCGGCATTCTCTCGATCTTTGCGCACCCCGACGACGAGACGTTCGGTGTCGGCGGCGTCATGGCCCACTACGCCGCGCGGGGCATGCCCGTCACCATGGTCTGCGCCACGCGCGGCGAGGTCGGCGAGATCTCGCCCGGCAGCGAGGCGACGCAGGAGACCCTGGGGGCATTCCGCGAACAGGAGCTCCGCGACGCTATGGCGATCCTCGGCGTCAGCGACGTGCGATTCCTTGAGTTTCGCGATTCCGGCATGGCGGGCACGCCGGAGAACGCCGACCCTCGTGCCTTCATCAACGCCCCCGCCGACGCCGTCGTCGCATCGCTCGTGCGCATCATTCGGGAACGCCGCCCGGATGCGATCGTCACGTGGGACGAGAGCGGCGGCTACGGCCATCCCGATCACGTGGCCGTCCACCACCACGCGACGGCCGCGTTTCACGCCGCTGCCGACGCTGCGAGTCACCCCAACGAGGGCGACGCACACGCCACGCAGCGCTTGTTCTACACGGCGATCCCGATGAAAGAGTTCGGGCGAATCATGGAAGAAATGCGAAAAGCCGGCGGCGATATTCCAGACGTCGCCGAGGACGAAGCGCAGATGAACAGCCTGCCGCGCATCGACCCGAACGTCGTAATCGATGTCGGGCCGCACTATGAGGACAAGATGCGCGCCATGCTCTCCCACAAGACGCAGATCAGCGACATGGACCCGTTCATGCGGCTGCCCGACGAGATCCGCCGCGGCTTCTTCGGCCGCGAGTGGTTCTACCTCGCCCACCCCGGTGCGCGCGAGGGCGTCATGCTCGACGACCTCTTCGCACCGCTGTAGCGGCTCCCGGCTGCCCACGAGACGCAGCACGCGCAGGCGTATCAGCACCTGCGCGCGTGCGCGTCGCTACGCCGGCGAGATGCCGGGCGAGGGCAGTTCCGGTGCGTTCCTCCGCACCGTGGGTGGCGGCGGCGGCTCGATGTGCGCGACGCGTCGCTCGAAGGTCGCGACACGCTGTCGCGAGCGGGAGCGGCGGCCGCCCGCACGAGCGAGCTGGCGCGCCGGACGCGCCTCAGGAGCCACGTCCGGCGCGCCGGCCGTGAGCGCCACCATGTGCTCGACGGCCTTCTGTTTATCGAGGATCAGCATTCAGCGCGTTCAGCTCCTGTCGCACGATCTGGCTGACCCGCTGCCGCGTCACGCCGAAGTGTTCGGCCAGTCGCGATTGCAGTCCCCAGCGCCCGCCGTTGCCGGCGACCCCGCGCTTGATGAGCACACGAGCGGCGATGCGGAGCTTCTCCGTCCGCGTCAGTTCGTCGGTCGTGGCATCTTGGAGCATCATTTCGGTGGTCATCCTTGCCCTCCCAGGGAACGCCCGTCGCCGGGCCGTCATTGATGTGCCCGCCGCGGCAAGCAAGGACGACTCTACGGATCAGCTCTCACCGCACACGCGCGCACCTCTCACCAGCATTTGGGAGTTCGGACAGAACCTGACCACAGCAACAAATCGAGGCCCGTAGCTGCCCGGTGACACGGCGCGCTCCAGTTACGGAGTGCCAGTGCCATGATCCCGTCGGAGGTTGACCGCTCCAACCGCGGGGGCACGGAGGCCAAAACACGAAAATTACAGTACAAAATGGCCGCTCGAATCGACTTCCGGATATGACCGTCCGTCTCGCGGCGTCGGCACGGGCCTCGGTCGCCCGTGCTACGATCAGGCATGCTCCGTTCCGCCGTCGCAGGGATCGCGACCATCGTGCTGACGCTCGCGGCGGCGTGCTCAGGCGGCGGCGACCCGGACCCGACGCCGACCAGCACCGTGCCCTCAACCGCCACTCCCGGACCTCCCACCACGACGCCATTCCCCACCTTTACGCCGACGCCACCCCTTCCGGTGGGCCAGGGAATCGTCGTCGGCGGCGACCTCCGCGTACGCTCTGCGCCTTCAACGAAGTCGGACGAGGTCAAGACCGTCAAGGACCTGACGCCGCTCGTCATCGATGCGCCTGTTCAGGGCGAGAACTGGCTGCTCGGCAAGCAGACCTGGGTGTCGAACGTGCCAGAGTGGACCACGACGTGGTTTCGCCTGACCGACGGCACCTACGTCTACGCGGCATTCGTCTTCATCCTGCAGCCCGGCGAAGAATCACCGCTCGCCGACGCTGGCGGCGCCGAAAAATGGGTCGATGTCAACGTCACGACGCAGACCGCCACGGCGATGGTCGGCGATCGCGCCGTATACACAGCGGCCGTCTCCACCGGATCGCCGGCGTTCCCGAGTCCGCTCGGCACCCACCACATCGAGACCGATGGCCGTCTCGCCGTCGAGCGCATGACGGCGACACAGGCCGGCTACGCGCCCGGCCAGGCCACGTACGACGTCGAGCGCGTGCTCTTCACGCAGTACTACGACCGCGGCGGCAACGCCCTCCATCTGAACTATTGGCGGCCGAAGGAGGTCTTCGGCCGCAGCGCGACCAGCCACGGCTGCGTCGGCATGCAACTCCACGACGCACAATACTTCTGGCTCTTCGCCCAACCCGGCACCCGCGTGGAGATCCATGTGTAGCCTGGCGGAAACCGAACCTTCATGCCCGGCCCTCGCAAGAAGGCAGGGTTTCCGATGCGGAACCGGCAGTCGCTCTCGAAGCTCACCTTTTCCGTAAGGCCACGGTCGCCAATCCTTAACCGCTGACGGGGACGCTCCCGAAATCCAACGTCCGACATCTCACAGCCCGGAGCCAACATGTACATCGACCTCAACAAGAACCTGACCGACGAACAGAAGGCGCTGAAGCAGCAGGTGCACGAGTTCGCCCGCGACGTCATGCGCCCCGCAAGCATCGAACTCGACAAGATGACACCGGAGCAGACGATCGCCGAAGGCTCGCCGATGTGGCGCGTCTTCAAAGGCGCATACGAGAACGGCTACCACCTCCGCAACTTTCCGGAGGCCCTCGGCGGCGCCGCACTCGGGCCGATCGAATCGCACATCGTGAATGAGGAGATGGGCTGGGGCAGCGCCGGCCTCTCGATCGCCCTCAGCGTCACATCGATGCCGTTTGCGTTCGCGGCCAGCCGCAAAGACCCCGACATCATCAACGACATCGTCAAGCCGTTCATCGAGGACAAGCAGGGTCGCTATATCGGCTGCTGGGCAATCACCGAGCCCGGCCACGGCTCCGACACGCTGATGCCCGGAACGAAGTACTTCAGCAACCCTGATGTCCACTACGGACTCACCGCGACGCTCGACGGCGACTCATACATCCTCAACGGCCAGAAGTCGGC
>JANPBN010000278.1:0-4312 GCA_031430415.1 Dehalococcoidia bacterium | reverse complement strand
GGTGAGCGCTCGGCGTGGCGCAGTACCCAAATAGGCGCTACGAGCGTCGGCACCAGAAACGCGCCGGCGCGCTTCATCATGTCGATCGCTTCGTCGTCGATGTAGATGCCGTGCTCGATCGACTCGACACCGGCGCGGAGGGCGTTCTTGATGCCCTCGAGTCCCTGGGCGTGCGCCATGCATGTCTTTCCGGCGGCGCGCGCCTCCTCGACCATGACGCTGATCTCCGCTTCGGTGAACTGCGTGTGACCCGGTTCGTCACTGGGCGACATGACTCCGCCAGTGGAACACAACTTGATGAAGTCTGCGCCAGCCCGAAGCAGCAACCGCACGGCACGGCGAACCTCATCCGGCCCGTCGACGACGGCGTTGGGCCGCTCCGGGCTGGCGCCGCCGAAGAGTCCGGTATTGACGCCAGAAGGCATTGTGTGGTCTCCGTGCCCACCGGTCTGGGACAAGATGGAGACGCTGATCTTCATGCGGGGACCGGGCGTCAGGCCTTCGTCGATGGCCATCTTGAACCCGAGCGGCGAGCCAGCTGCATCGCGAACCGAGGTGAATCCTGCGTCGAGCGTGCGCCTGGCGTTCTCCGCGGCGTAGAAGAGTGCGAGGCTCGGCGGGGTCAGAAGGCGCTCCTGCAGCGCCCGCATGCGGCCATAGAGGTGTACGTGCGCATCGATCATGCCCGGCATGATCGTGCGCCCGCCCGCGTCGATGACGGTGGCGTCGCGGGGCGCTTCAACCGCGGCTCCGACCGACGTGATGCGTTCATCTTCGATGATGATGGTTGCGTGTGGCACGGGATCCGCGCCGGTGCCATCGATCAGGGTGCCGTTCGTGATGGCGAGCGTCATGAGACCTCCCTAGATCTTTCCGACGAGGCTCTTGAGGAGCGCTCGCGTGCGTGCCATCGATCCGGCGGCGTCGTCGCCGACGGGCATGATCGCGCCGAAGAAGTCCGTCGCGCCGCTGCTGGCGAGCTCCCGCAACTGTCCCTCCACGGAGGCCTCGTCGCCGATGAGCGCGACCTCCGCTGGACCGGGCACGCCGCCGACGTCGAGAATGCGGCGGTAGTTCGGCAACTGGCCGTACATCTGGAAGATCTGCCCGGCTCGCGCGCGCCCCGCGGCTTCGTCGTCCGTAACGGCAACCGGCAGTCCGACGGCGATCCGTGGCGCAGGCCGGCCGGCTCCCGCGGCCGCCGCGCGGAGCTTCGGGCCGATGTGCGTTTCGATTGCCTTCGCGCCGGTCATCCAGGTGATCGTACCGGCAGTGTGCTCGCCGGCGATCTTGAGCATGACGGGCGCCAGCGCGGCGATCATGACGGGGAGTGGGGTGGCGCCGGGGATCTGTAGCGCGCCCATCGTGCGGAAAAGTTCGCCTCTATAGGCGACCTTGAACTCGGTAAGGAGCGGTGTCAGGACCGCCAGGTACTCGCGCATATGGCGGGCGGGCTTGTCGTACGACAACCCCCACATCCCTTCGATCACCGGCGCGTGCGAGAGGCCGATGCCAAGCGTAAAGCGCCCCTGCGTCGCCGACTGGACCGTGAGCGCCTGCTGGGCCATGGCAAACGGATGTCGCGCGTACGTCGGCACCACCGCGGTGCCGAGTTCGATGCGGGAGGTCCGTTGGCCCGCCAGCGCGATCAACGTCATGACATCGGAGCCGAAGACCTGCCCGAACCACGCGCTGTCGAAGCCATCCGTTTCGACGGCGACAATCGCGTCGACGGAGTCGCTGGCGTTCTTGGCGCCCGGAACGTCGCCCATCATGAGGCCGATCTTCACAGGGGTAGTCCTTTCAGGAATTCCAGGAGGGCGGTGTTCGTTGCGTCGGGCGCCTCTTGCTGCGTCCAATGTCCAACGCCCGGGATCATGACGACCTTCGTCAGACGCGGGACGATCTGCTTCATCGTCTCGATGCCCGCGGGGTTCATGGCGATCACGCCATCGAGATCGCCGGTGATGAACAGTGCTGGTTGCTGCACCTTCGCTCCGGCAAGTTCAGGGGTGGTCTCCCAGTTGCGGTCGAAGTTGCGATAGCGGTTGATGCCGCCGCGAAATCCCGCGCGCTGGAACTCCGCCGTGTAATAGTCGAGATCCTCCTGTGTCAGCCAACGAGGCAGTCCGGGCGGCTCCGGTATGCCGTCGAGGAACTTGGCGTTCTTCGGCTTTACCCAGGCGGCCGCATCGTTCCGCGGGAACTCGCCGGAGGCGGCGTACATGAAGAGCCGCATCGACCTCGCGGGATCCGCATCCAACTCCGCTTCGGCCACGCCGGGCTTCTGGAAGTAGAGGATGTAGAAGAAGTTGTCGGGGAACGCCATCTTCATCAGCTCGGTGGGCTTCATCGGCATCCGGCCGGTGTAGGGCACGCTCAGTGCGGCGACGGCGGTGAAGCGATCCGGAGCGAGCAGGGCACAGTGCCAGGCGATCATCGCGCCCCAGTCGTGGCCGACGACCACCGCCGTCTCCGCGCCGAGGGCGTCGAGCACGCCCACCGCATCGGCGACGACGTCATGGATGCCGTACGCCTCGATCGCCTCGGGGGCGTCGGTCTGGCCGAAGCCGCGGCCGTCGGGCGCGACGGCGTGATATCCCGCATCGGCGAGCGCGCGGAGTTGATGGCGCCACGAGTACCACAACTCGGGGAAGCCGTGGATCATCAGCACGAGTGGCCCCGAGCCAGCCTCGGCGATGTGGACGTTGATGCCGTTCGAAGCGACGGTCCGGTGCGTGATCTCCGCCATGGGCCAGCTTTCTATGCTGCTGATTCGGTCGCCTGACTATCCGTCAAACGCGCCCTATGCTCAAACGGTCGCTGCCCACGCACCCACACCGGCGGAGCGATACACTCGCTCGCATGGACGAGCCGGGCCGTGAATCCCGCCGGAACAGGTCGCTCGCCGCAGGCCGGCAAGCCGTCGGCGGCGCATACCTTCGCGCGGATGGCATTCTCGACCGAGGACAGCACCACGCGTTTCGGCTGCTTTGGCTCTTCCTCCCCGAGACGTCCATCGTACGGAACCCGCGATTTCAGCAGATACTCGCATCGCGCTTCCTTTCCGATGCGGGCCAGCAGGCGCTGGCATACGGCGCGCTGATCGCGGTTGTTCGGCGGGGTGGCTCGGCGTTCGACGCGGCGCTTGTCGGCGTCGCAGCACTTGTGCCGGGGGCACTGCTCGGCCTGTACGGAGGCGCCGTCGCCGATGCGCTGCCGAAGCGCGTCGCGCTGGCGGTGATCTACAACCTGCAGGCGCTCCTCTGCTTCATCCTGCCAGCGACGCTTGGCACGGACCTTGCGCCGATCCTGTTGCTCGTGTTCGCGGTCAACACGCTCGGCCAGGTGTCGGGGCCGACGGAGTCGTCCGTCGTGCCGCTCGTCGCTTCCGACGAGGAATTGGCGAGCGCTGCGTCGCTGGGCAGCCTGGCGTCGAACCTCGGGACGGCATTCGGGGCGGCGCTGTTGGCGCCGATCCTCGTGCGAGCGTTTGATGAGAAGGTCGTCTTCTACGTGGCCGGCGTGTTGCTCCTGCTCGCCGCAACGCGTGTCTTCGATCTGACGACGCGTCAGCGGCGCCGGCCCATCGACTGGCGCCGCCCGAACATCCGCGTTCGCTCGACGGTGGCGTGGCTGACGCAAGAGCGCGCCGTTGGAACGATGATGGTGGTGGCCGTGCTCGCCGGTACGGCGAACATCGTGCTGCAGACGCTGGCGCCGCGCTACGTCGCATCGACACTCCATGTCGATCCGTCGAACGCGGTGTACGTCTTTGCGCCGTCCGCAGCCGGTCTGCTCATCGCGATCGGCGTCGCTCCGGTGCTTATTCGCCGGTTCGGAGAACGCGTCGTCGCACTTGGAGGATTCGGGACGACATCGATGACGCTGCTGATGCTTGGGCTCATTCCAGAACTCGCCGAACCGGTCGATTTCGTGAATCCGCTTCGTTTGTTGACGCTGATGGACATCGAACTCAGCCCGTCGCTGCGGACGGCGGGCTTCCTGGCCGTCTTCCTCGGCTTCGGCCTGTCGCTGACGACAACGTCCGTGCAGACGTACATCAACCGGCGTGTGCCGCTGGCATTCCAGGGCCGCGCGTTCGCGTTGCAGAGCGTGCTGAAGAACGGCACGGCGATCGTACCGCTGCTCTCGCTCGGCGCCGCCGCGGCGGTGTTTGGCGTTGAGACGGTGCTTCTCGTTTCACCGTTCGTGCTGCTCTTCGTGGCGGTTGTGCTTGTCCGGGTCAGCGTCGCGCTCGGAGGACAGGCGCCGACGCGGCGTCTCGACGTGCTGGCGACGTTCTGGCAGG
>JANPBN010000277.1:0-1676 GCA_031430415.1 Dehalococcoidia bacterium | reverse complement strand
CACCAGAGGCGGTCGCGCGCGTCCTCCGGCACGTCGAGGAGGTCGAAGATCGTGTCCCAGCGGCGGACGTGCTCGGCGATCTTTTCGGGCTGCGTGTCGCTGCCGAAGATCAGCTTCTCGAAGCCGATCTCGTGGCCGATCAGCCGGCGCTCGACGGCGTGCCGCTCGATCGTCGTGCCGCCGCTGAAGTCGAAGAAGACGTTGTGCCGCCATCGCGCGACGGACGCCGCCTCGTCGTAGTTGCCGGTGCCGCCGAGGTGGGCGCCGATCAGCCGCAGCGTCGGGAAGTTGTTGGCGATGGTGTCGAGATGGAACGGGCGCATGCGGGTCGCGGACATGTTGTACTTCATCGGCGCCTTCGCCCAACGCGCGTAGGACTCCTGCGCCGTGCCGTCGCGCCGCGGGTGCGTGATCGCGTAGTCGATGCCGCCGCCGATGACGCCCATGTGGAGCAGGATCGGCCAGCCGAGCTTCTCCGCCGTCTCGTAAATGGGGAAGTAGTCCTCGCAGTCGTAATCGCGGCGGACGCCGATCATCTTTAGCCCGACGTAGCCCAGATCGCGCAGTTCGTGCAGGCGCGCGGGCGTCATCGTCTCGGGATCGATCATGGCGGTCGGGATGAAGAGATCGTCGTGACGGAGGGCGTGCTTGATCGCGGCCTCGTGGGAGATGCCCCAGCGTCCGCCGCAGAGGAAGTTCGCCTTCGTGATGCCGGCCGCGATCGCGTTCTCGTACAGGTTCTCGACGAGCGGACGCGGGCTCGCGCCGGGGTCCTCCCAGTTGCGCGGGAAGTGCATGTGGATGTCGAAGATCTTGCGTTGCATGAAGGTTCCTTCGTGTTGCGAGGGGGTGTGCCGCTGCGTCGACTACTCGGGGATCAGTCCGGGGTTGCCCTGCTCCTTCATCTTCTTTCGCAGCGCCGGCGTGGTCATCGGCTTGTTGAGCTGATAGCGCTTCACCAGGTTGTCGAAGGAGAGGTCGGGGTTGGATGCGTCGATCATCTTGTCGTACTTCGGATCCAGCTGATCGAGCTGCGACTGGAGCGACAGGTGGAACTGGAAGCGGCTGATCATGCGCTCCAGCTTCTTGCCGCCGCACTCGGGGCACACGGGCTTGTAGTCAGCGGTGACGCGCCGGACGATGATCTCGACGAAGTTCTTGCAGCCGTAGCACGCGTATTCGTAGATCGGCATGGGATGACCTCAGGCCCGGCGTTCGAGCACGTATTCGGCGATGTCCTCGAGCGATGCGCGGGCGGGGCAGTCGGGCAGCGTCCGAAGCGATGCCAGCGCGCGGTCGCGGAAGTCGCGGGCGACGGCGTACGACTCATTCAGAATATCGGAGTTGAGCACCATGTAGACGGCCTGCGCCACGTACTCGGACTTTGGCTTCTTGCTGCGGAAGGCCTTCTTGATCGGGTTGTCCTTCGGATTGCGCTCCATGAGGATCAGCGAAGGCAGCGTGAGCGTCCCCTGCAGCAGGTCGCTGCCGATCGGCTTGCCCATCTGCTCCTCATCGCCGGCGAAGTCGAGGATGTCGTCGACGATCTGGAACGCCATGCCGACGTTGAGTCCGTACACGCGAAGCGCCTCGCGCTCGTCGCTGGTGCAGCGCCCGACCATCGCGCCACCCTCGGCGGAGGTGGCGAACAGCGACGCAGTCTTGCCCTCGATGCG
>JANPBN010000276.1:0-3576 GCA_031430415.1 Dehalococcoidia bacterium | reverse complement strand
CGGTGGGGCGTCGGGTGGAAGTAGCGCGGGCGGGCGATGATGCAGGCGGAGGAGACGCGAATGATTCGCACGCTGATCGTCGTGTTGCTGGCGCTGTGGCTGCTGTTGGCGGCCTCGGCGACGTTCGTGCCGGGGGTGTGGGCTGCGCCGCCGCCGGGACGATTGAAGGTGTCGTGCGACCGGAACAGCGTGCCGAGGGGCGTGGATTCACTGATTCGCTGTACCTACGTCGCGACGAACGACAGCGGCCAGACGTGGGACGATGCGCGCATCTTCTTCATGCCGGCGGCGGATCTGCCGATTCCGGACCGGTACTTCTTCTTCACGTACTGGCGTGACGGCGTCGAGTACGCGCACCAGCCGACCGAGATCAGCTACGCCTTCGGGCCGATTGAGCCGGGCGGCAGCAGCGAGATCGAGCTTGAGATCATCGTGAACAGCCGCCAGGACTTTGGAGCGTCCGTCGGGCTGTCCGTCGCTGGTGACGATCAGTTCTCGGACGTGCAGGATTCGCGGTTTGCGGTGAGCGACGACCCGGCAGGGTTCCTGCCGCCGCTCTACGGCAGCCTCGTGCGACTGTGGCGGGACGATTCCGGGCCGATCTCCTCTTCGGTCGGGTCGTGGGTGCTCGTCGTGAGAAACACGCTCGATCAGGAGATCGCGCCGCTGAGCATCGAGGTGTTTGCGCCGGATTACGGCGTGACGGCGGGACTCGACAATCCACAGCGCATGTCACCGTCAGTGATTGGCGGATTGGCGCCGTCGATCGGAGCGAACGGCTTTCTCCAGCGCGAACTGCGAGTCGAGACGCGGGGGGCATGCGTGTACGCGTCACCGGCGGTGGTGGTGCGCGGACAGCCGGCGGGCCGGGAGCCGGTGTTCGCGGCGATCCTGCCCCCGAACGAAGGGACGCCGCTGAACTGCGAGACGATGCCATCGATCCTTCCGGCGGGCGGGCAGGGGTGGCCGGACGGCGCCGCCACGCCGTCGTGGCCCCTGCCGCTCGCGCTCGCCGCTACGGGCGCCGTGCTGGCGCTGCTCAGTGCGGAGCGGCTGGTCAGGCGATTCGCACGGACACGACGGGGCGCGGTACGCTGATCGAGTCCGGCTTTGGATGAGGCTGGCCGGCAGGGAGACGCGTACATGAAGGTGAGCGACGAACGCCGCGCGGCGTATCTTGCCGCGTACGACGACTGGACGAAGAAGCTTCGTGATCTGCATGAGGTGTTCCTCGACGGCACGCGGACGCCGGTCGGAGATCAGTTCAAGGGGCTCCTGAACCGCGAGGCGCGCGCCAAGGAGACGTACGACAAGGCCCGGCTCGGTCTGCTGGGGATCCCGGAGGCGGAATCATCGCCATTCGACTAGGCGGGCGCGGGCGTGACTGAAGGCTGGGTCGACTACCTGAACGGCCCATGGGGCTTCGCATTCGCGTTTGCGGCTGGCATCCTGTCGTTCCTGTCACCGTGCGTGTTGCCGCTCGTCCCCGCATATCTCGCGCATATGACGGGCGTGGTCGCGACGGGCGGTGAGCGAATCGTGCGTCGCACTACTGTGACGCATGCGGCGACATTCGTGCTGGGATTCACGCTGGTCTTCACGATCATCGGCGCATCGGTGGGGCTGATCGGAGCGCTGATCAGCGAGGATTCGAGCTACGCCATCCGCGACCAACTGCCGCTGTTGGCAAAGGTGGCGGGCGTCTTCCTCATCGTCATGGGGCTGAATCTTGTTGGCGTGATACGCATCCCCTGGCTGTATCGCACGTACACGCTGGAGTCGGCAACGGGCGGCGGTTCGATGAATGCCGGTGGCGGCACGCTGGCGATGGACGGCGCGCGCGGCTCGTCAGCACCAGTAGGCCTCGGCTACGGGAAGTCGCTGGGCGTTGGCGCGGCGTTTGCGGTCGGCTGGACGCCGTGCATCGGACCGGTGCTTGGCGCGATCCTGACGCTGTCGGCGTCATCGGCGGATGTGGCGCAGGGCGGCTATCTGCTGCTGGTGTACTCGCTCGGGCTCGGTGTGCCGTTCATCATCGTCGGTATGTCGGCCGGGCCAACGATGCGCTTCCTGCGGCGCTACGGCTGGCTGATGCCCGTCGTCGAGATCACGACCGGCGTCCTCGTTATCTTCGTCGGCGCGCTGATCTTCCTCGACGAGATGACGATCTTCAATCAGTATTTCTCACGGATTCCCTTTCTTGAGGGACTGAACCGAATCTAGCGCTGCGGCGTTACAATCTCCCATGCCTCGAAAACCCGCTGCGCGATCCGGATCGATGTTTCCCGACGACACCGCTGCGAGCGATGCCGTGCTTGCGAGCGCGCCATTGGCGGCGCGTATGCGGCCACGTAGCTTCGACGAGTATGCGGGGCAAGAGCACGTCGTCGGCGAAGGGCGCATCTTACGGCAGTTGGCCGAGGCCGACACGTTGCCCTCGATGATCCTCTGGGGGCCGCCGGGGACGGGGAAGACGACGCTCGCGCGGATCATCGCGAAGTCTTCGAGCGCGACGTTCGTGCCGGTCTCGGCCGTATCGGCAGGCGTGGCGGATCTTCGGCGCGTGAGTGCGGAGTCGCGCGAACGACTGCGGGCCGGCGGCGGACGCACGGTGCTGTTCATCGACGAGATCCATCGGTTCAACAAGGCGCAACAGGACGCGATCCTGCCGCACGTCGAAGATGGGACGATCACGCTCATCGGCGCCACGACGGAGAACCCGTCGTTCGAAGTGATCGGGCCGCTGCTGTCGCGGTCGCGGGTGTTTGCGCTGAAACAACTCGAACCTGAACAGATTGAATCGATCCTGCGGGCAGCGCTTGTGGATGAGGAGCGCGGACTGGGCGGATCGGGGGTGGCGGTCGAGGACGAGGCGATCGCGTCTCTGGCGTCTTCGACGGGCGGGGATGCGCGGATGGCGCTGAACGCGCTCGAGGCGTCGGTGGCGCTGGCGGGGACGCGCGGGGGCGGCGCGCCGGTGGTCACGACGGCGGACATCGAGGAGGCGCTGCAGCACAAGACGTATCTGTACGACCGGGCGGGGGATGCGCACTTCGACACGATCTCGGCGTTCATCAAGTCGGTGCGGGGGTCGGATGCGGATGCGGCGCTGTACTGGCTGGCGCGGATGGTGGAGTCGGGCGAGGACCCGCTGTTCATCGTCCGGCGGCTGGTGATCCTGGCGTCGGAGGACGTGGGGTTGGCGGATCCGATGGCGCTCGTGGTGGCGACATCGTGCCAGCAGGCGGTGCACTTCATCGGGATGCCGGAGGGGTTCTACGCGATGGCGGAGACGGCGCTGTACCTGGCGCTGGCGCCGAAGAGCAACAGCACGGGCACGGCGTACGCGGCGGCGCTGCGGGATGTCGAGGCGACGCGGAACGACCCGGTGCCGCTGCATCTTCGGAACGCGGTGACGGGGTTGATGCGGCAGATGGGGTACGGGCGCGGCTACAAGTCGGCGCACGACTCGGCGGACGGCACGGTCGAGCAGCAGCACCGGCCGGACGGCGCGGAGGGGCACACGTACAACCGTCCGACGGTTCGGGGGTGGGAGGGGCGGCGTGCGGCCGAGCG
>JANPBN010000275.1:0-3515 GCA_031430415.1 Dehalococcoidia bacterium | reverse complement strand
GTTCCACGAGGCTGCGATCGCCGCACTCACGTCGACGACCAACGGCGCCGACGCCTTCACGTACGGCGAGTCCCGGATCGTCGCCATCCTCGTCGCTGAGGACTACGACCGACTGAAGACCTTCGCGCTCATCCAGAAGCTGCGCCGCGCGATTCCCATGCTCGGCCAGTCATTCGACTGCCTGTTGCAGCCCGAGTTCGACGTCATTGAATACGACGCCGAGACGGCCGTCTCTGGCGTGATGAGCCAGTTGGCCAAGCGCCGCTCCTTCGAGGAGACGCAGGCCGCATAGGCTCGCCGCGTCACGGCCTTTCGCTGCGCATTTCGCACTCGCCCCAGGATTGACCGGCCCCTCATCGATCCTCCACAATACGCGAGCCATGCTGGCCTGCGCCGTCGCACACGCTTCGCGAGTGCTAGATCGGGCCGATCGGCACTCTTGTCGAAACCCGTGCTGGGCCCGACAATTGCGAATCCAGCGTTCGCTACGTTAAGCGATCCAGGAGGCTCCCGTGGCAAATCAGACCATAGCGATCCCCGAGAATCTCGTCGCGAAGGCAAAAGAAAAGGGCTGGCCGCTGGACCTCGTCCAGCAGGCGCTTGCCGCGGGCGCCGGCGCGGACCAGATCATTGGCTACATGGATCAGGGCGTGACGGCCGAGCAGGCGCGCGGCTTCCTCGCGCAGTCAGCTGGCGCCGGCCCCGAACCGTCCGATGCCCTCAAGGCGAAGGCCGAGGCCGTCGGCTGGCCGCTGACGCTACTCCAGCAGGCGTTGTCGATGGGCGCCGCCGAAACCGACCTGATGAACTACATGGACATGGGCGTGACTGCGGAGCAGGCGGCGCAGTTCATGACCGCCGGCGCAGGCGCACCAGAGCTCGACATGAGCTGGATGGATGTCCCCACCGAGTGGAACACCCGCGCCCGTCCGACGAAGCACGGCCTGACGCTCGATGCCATCAACATCGGCAAGTACGGCGAGGTGCCCGACATCTGGGAGTACCAGACGGAGATGCCGCGCGGCGCCGTCCCGATCCCGGGCGTCGAAGGCATGGGCTACTCGATCTATCAAAAGCAGGAAGTCTGGAGCGACGCCTGCGCCCCTCTCTACGAAGAGGCAATCCAGCGTCGCTGGCGTCCAGCCACCGACGTCCCGTGGGCGACCATCGAGCCGCTGCCCGACGACGTAGAGCGCGGCATCTGTCAGGTCGCGACGTACCTGAGCGAGAAGGCCCAGCTCGAGGCAGACGTCATCGGCCGCTGGGAGCCCGAGATCAGCTACGGCTACCACGAGGTGAAGCTCTACCTCGCGACTGTCCTCTTCGAGGACGCGCGGGCCGTCGAGGTGTTCCGAAAGCGCGCACTCTCCAACGGCGGCGGGCTCGGCGTCCAGTCGCCCGGCTGGGGCTTCCGGTCCGTCGTCGATGCGCGAAACTTCACGGAGATGTCGGTGATCCAGTTCGTGCTGCAGAACAGCCTCACCATGTCCGAGTACGCCTTCGGCGAGAAGTACGCCAAGAACGCCGCCGAGAAGTACATCTTCGCCCACGCGATGCAGGACAAGGCGCGGCACCTCGCGTACGGCATCTCGCACCTCAAGTACGTGCTGCTGCACAAGGCCGACCGCCGCGAGGAGGTGCAGCGCTACCTCGACAAGGGCGAGGCGATGCTCCTTCAGGACGACAAGAAGGACAATGCGACGAAGGCCGCGTGGGCGCTCTACTTCGGCGGCGGCGCCGCCAACGGCGCCGAAGGCCTCAAGGCGTACACGGCGATGCGACGGCACTTCGTGACGCAGTATCTTGACCGGCTCAAGTGGGCTACGCTTGAGCGCGGTGATCGGCTATCCCCAGGCCTCCGGGCCTTCATCGAGAGCTAGGCCCAACAAGCAGGAGGACTGTCATATGCCCACGTTTCCGTCCGTCGAATGGTTCACCGCCATCAAGGACATCGTCAACAGCGACCCGGCGTTCCGCCAGCTTGGTACGGTCGACTCCGTCATCGGCATCAAGGTCGGCGGCAAGATCTTCGAGCTGGTGTTCGAAGCGTTCGAATGCACAGGCGTCCGCGAGGCCGGCGAGAACGACCTGCGCGATATGGACTTCTGGCTTGAGCAGCCCTACGACAGCTGGAAGGACATGGTCCAGAACATCAAGACGCACGGCGCCGCCGACCTCTCGCACACGCTGAACACCATCGACCTCAGCATGCCCGAGGGCTTCGCGAAATCGCACGACGGCTACCGCCGCGATGCGTTCTATCGCTTCAACCAGTCGATCCAGGACTTCTTCAATGCGTCCGCCAAGATCGAGACGCAGTTCGCAGGGGCCGCTGCCGTCGCGTAGCCCAGCCAGTTTGCAGATGAACGAGAGCGTCCCGGCGGAGGCTTTCGTCGATCTCCACGTGCTCCGCTACCATGACGCTATGACCAGCGAACCAAGCGGTCCGCTCAAGCCCGTCGGCGGCGGCGGGCGTGCCTTCCTCGGCGTGCGGCGCATGGAGCCGCAGGACGATGGCGTCCACCTCTTCGACGACGACGGCGCCGATCTCGCCACCGTGCGCTACGGCGAGCAGGTGTACGTCAACGGTCGCGTGATCTCGTTTCGCGTGCCCACGCCCGACGAACCGGACGCGCCGCGAAGGTGAGTTCGCTCGAACCCCGCGAGTACTCGAAGCGGCTCGGCGTACTGACACCCGCGCAGCTGCAGGCCGCGCTGGATCGCTTCGATCTGGGCGCGCTCATCAGCGCCGAACCGGCGCCCGGCGGCCTCTTCGGCCAGAACGTCATGATCGTGTCGTCGACGGGGCGCTGGGTCCTCCGCGGCGCGCCGCACCACGATCAGCAGTTCCCCAGGGAGTGCTACTTCTCGCGGATCATCCACGAGCGCACGCAGATCGCCGCGCCGTGGCCGTTTCGCATCGACGATGGCGCTGGCATCTTCGACTGGCCGTTCGCCGTCATGCCCTGGCTCGACGGCGTGGCGCTGACGGATGACGACCGCAGCCTCCGCAGCGCCGAAGGCGACATCGCGATCGCCCGGGCGATGGGAGAAGGACTGGCGCTGCTTCAAGAGGCGACATGGCCGGAGCATGCCTGGTTCGACGCGGATGCCGGCGAGTTGCGATCACTCGGTAAGTCGTATGCCGACTGGTACATCGAGTGGGCGGAACATTGGCTTACCGAGTGCCGGAAAGCGTCGCTAGCGACGACCGATGACGACGTGGCGTGGGTTGAGTCGGTGATTGACGCTGCGCGCGAATCCCTCGCGGTCCCGTTCCAAGCGGCGTTCGTGCACACCGACTACGCCGAGGGCAATGTGGTCGTGCAGGCGCGCGAGCCCAACGCATGGCGCGTTAGCGGCGTCTTCGATCTTGCCGATGCCTATATGGGCGACGGCGAGGCAGATCTCGCCCGAAGCTATCTGGCGTTCCAACGCAAGGATCCGCTGGCAAGCGAGGCGTTTTTCGCCGCTTACGCGAATCTGCGCCCGGTGCGTCCGGGCTTCGCGGCGCG